>CANNKR010000243.1 GCA_947504615.1 Gemmatimonadota bacterium
CGAGATCTACGCCGCCGACATCAAGTCCGGCGCCATCCGCGAGCTGACGCATCGCCGCGGACCCGATGGGTCGCCGGCGCCCTCGCCGGACGGCAAGAAGATCGCCTACGTCGGCTTCGACTCGACGGACGCCACGTGGAAGGACGCCGCGCTTTACGTGATGGACGCTGACGGCAGCAATCCGCGCGCCGTCACCGCCGCGCTCGACCGCTCGCCGTCGGGGCTCATCTGGTCGGAAGACAACAGCACCATCTACTTCACGGCGGAGAACGAGGGAAGCCGCCACCTGTACGCGACGACGCTGGCCGGGCAGGTGAAGCAGCTCACCACGGGCGCGCAGCTCGTGAGCGTGTCCGACATCCGCAATGGGATGGCCGTCGCCATCCGGTCGGCCTCGCAGCTGCCGAACGACGTGGTGCGCTTCTCGGTGAAGGCGCCGTCCGCGTTGACCCAGCTCACCTCGGTAAACGCCGACGTGCTCGACGGCAAGCAACTGGGCGCCGTCGAGGAAGTGTGGTACAAGTCGAAGGACGGCTTGCGGATCCAGGGCTGGATCGTGAAGCCCCCCGATTTCAGCGCGGCCAAGAAGTACCCGCTGATGCTGAGCATTCACGGCGGGCCGCACTCGATGTACAACGTGGCGTTCAACTTCGCGTTTCAGGAACATGCATCGAATGGTTTCGTGACGCTGTACGTGAATCCGCGTGGCTCCACGGGCTATGGCTCCACGTTCGGCAACGCCATCAAGAACGCGTATCCGGACAAGGATTTCGACGACCTCATGGCGGGGGTCGACACGGTGATCGGCCGCGGGTACATCGACACGCGTCGCCTGTTCGTCTACGGCTGTTCGGGGGGCGGCGTACTCACGGCGTGGACCGTCGGGCACACCGACCGCTTTGCGGCGGCGTCATCGAACTGCCCGGTCATCAACTGGATGAGCTTCGTCGGGGTCACCGACGGCCCCAGCTGGTATCGCAACTTCGAGAAGCCGTTCTGGGTAGACCCGACGGAATACCTGAAGCGCTCGCCGATCATGTACGTGGGGAACGTGAAGACCCCCACCATGCTGATGACGGGGGTGCTCGACCTGCGCACGCCGATGCCGCAGACCGAGGAGTACTACGAAGCGCTGCGGTTCCGCGGCGTTCCTACGGCGATGGTCCGGTTCAACAATGAATGGCACGGCACGTCGTCGACGCCGTCGAACTTCCTGCGAACGCAGGCGTATTTGCGCGCCTGGTTCGACCGGCACGGCGGTCCAGTCACCCCCTGATCGGGGGGGGCGCCCGCGGCACCGAACGGGTTCGTCCTGCAGTGAAATGATGACGCTGGCGCGCGGGGACGGCGATATGCTGTCCCCACGCTCTTTCGTGTCACTTGCCTGTGAAGGACTAAGAGACTAAACTAATCTAGTCCATAGTCCGAGGCCCAACCATGAAAACATTCACCGTGCACGCAGCCAAGACGCAGTTGTCCAAGCTCATCGCCTGGGCGCAAGCGGGCGAGGAGATCGTCATCGCCAAGGGGAGCACTCCGGTGGTGAAGCTCGTCGCTCTCCAGAGCACAGCGCCCGCGCGCCACTTTGGTGCCATGAAGGGCAAGGCCGCAGTGACGGCCGCCTTCTTCGAGCCGCTCCCGGCGGGCGAACTCGAGGGGTGGGAGGAGTAGTGCGCATCCTCCTCGACACGCACGCGCTGCTGTGGTGGCTCGATGGCGATGGGCGCCTCAGCAAGCGGGCCCGCGCCGCCATAGGCGATGTGCGCACCACCTGCCTGGTGAGCGCCGCCTCCGCGTGGGAGATCACGACCAAGGCGCGGTTGGGGAAGCTGCCCGGCGCGCTCGCGGTGGCCGCCGATGTGAGCGGGTGCCTGCGCAGCCAGCAGTTCACCCCGCTCGACATCTCCGTCGACCACGCGCAGCGTGCGGGGTCGCTGCCGGGCGCGCATCGCGACCCGTTCGACCGGATGCTCATTGCGCAGGCGCACGCCGAGAACCTGCCGGTGGTGAGCAATGACGAGGTGTTCGACGGTTTCGGTGTGGTGCGCATCTGGTAGCGGCCACGGGTGAGCGCAGTAGTTTCTTGCGCATCACCCGCACCGAGGATTCCATGCGTCCTGTCGCCCCGTTCGTGCTGCTTGCCGCCCTGTTCACGCTTGCGTCGTCTGCGGCCGCCCAGACGGGTGAGGCACTCATCCGGAAGGTGGGGACGTCGGCTCCCGTGCCCAACCCGTCGTTCGTGGCGCCCAAGGACCTCGACTACAAGGTGGTGTGGGACGTCACGGCGGCGCCGGCCAAGCCCGATGAAGTGACACCGGGCATTGCGCGCCCGGCCGGCTTCCTGATGCTGGCCGAGGCCAACGGCGTCGATCGCGCCCACGTGCACCTGGCCATCATCGTCTTTGGCGGCGCCACCTCGGCGGTGCTCACCAACGAGGCGTACAAGGCGGCCAACGGCGTGGACAATCCCAACATCCCGCTGTTGCAGGCCATGACCGACGCCGGGGTACAGGTGATCGTGTGTGGCCAGGCACTGGCTGGCAGGAAGGTGCCCCGCGAGCAGGTGCTGCCGTTCGTGAAGGTGGCGACGTCGGCCACGTTCGCGCGGGCCACGCTGCACGCGCTGGGCTACGCCACGTTCGCTCCGTAGGGGCGACAGCCGCTGCTGATTCACGTCGAGCCGAGAACCAACCCATGATGCGCCTTCGTCATCTCCTCTGCGCCACGATGCTCGTCGCGTGCGCCGCCGCTCCCCTGGCCGCGCAGTCGCCGGGTTTCGCGGTGGCCGACAGCGCCTGGGACGCCGAGACGTTCGGCAACCATCGCGCGGTGGTGCACGTCGACGCGGCCGGGCGATTCGTTCATGTGACGGTGCCGTGGCGTCGCCCCGACCGGAATCCCGAGGCCAAGGGAGTCATCGTGGTTGCCGAGCGTGGCGGGGTGGCAATCGCCAACGTGCGACGCGGCGCCGTGACCCAGACGGCCGGCGAGTTCGACTTCGAGCCCGTCGCGGGGGCAGGGCGCTACTACATCTATTACCTGCCGTTCAAGTCAGGGGGGCGTTCCAACTATCCCAACGTCACCTATCTGCCGGTGACGCCAACGGCGGACACGGCGTGGATGGGAGCGCTCGCGCGCGCAGGCGCGGTGCCCTCGGCGACCGTGGAGCGGTTTGAATCGGTAGATGCGCTGAACAGTTTTGCGCCCATGGAAGTGATCGCCACGCCTCGTGAACTGGCGGCCCTCGATGCGGCCAGCGCGCACGAGCCGTTTGTCGTCTTCCCCGAGGACCGGATGCATTCCATCCGGATGCGCGACCAGCTGCCGCAGCGGTGGGTGGATCGCGGGGCGACGCGGACCTTTGCCGACCGCGCGCGGCGCGGTGAGTTCCTCGCATTCCAGCTGGGCCTCTGGGCGCGAGAGCCGGTGTCGAACGTGCGCGTGACGTTCAGCGACCTGCGCAATGGCGCGGCGGTGATCCCGGCGCGCGCCCTGACGTCGATCAACGAGGGGGGGACCAACTGGGACGGCGCCCGCTTCGCGAAGCGCGTGGACGTCGCGGCTGGCGCGGTGCAGGCGCTCTGGTGTGGCGTGGACGTCCCGTTGCGCGCAGCACCCGGTACATACACGGGCACCGCGACCGTGAGTGCGGACGGCGTGACTGGGCGTGCGATCGCACTGGCCATCACCGTCGGTCGTGACTCTGTGGTAGCCGGAGGAGCCAACGAGCCCGAGAAGCTCACGCGGCTTCAGTGGCTCAACTCCACGATCGGCCAGCGCAACGACGTGATTGCGCCGTACACGCCCATCGTGGTGACCGGGCGCACGCTCAGTTTCCTCGGCCGGTCGCTGACCCTCGACGCGTCGGGGCTTCCTGCGCGTATCGAGACGTACTTTACGCCAGAAATGACCGGCTTTTCCAAGACGGCGCAGGCGGTGCTCTCCGCGCCCGTGCGGCTGGATGTCACGGCGGCCCCAGGCGGTGGCGCTTCTGGCGGCGCTGCCGGCGCACCGGCGCCCACCCGGAGTGGCGTGCGCTTTGTGCGCCGCGAGCCCGGCACGGTGTCGTGGGTCGCGACCACCGATGCGGGCTCGTACGACGTGGATGTGCGCGGCTCGCTCGAGTTCGACGGCTACCTGACGTACGAAATCCGCCTGCGGGCCAAACGCGCCCTCGCGCTCGACGACGTGCAACTCGCCATTCCCTATGCCCCCTCGGCGGCCACCTACGCCATGGGACTCGGCCTCAAGGGACAGCGACGCCCCGCGACGTTCGACTGGAGCTGGGACGTGGCGAAGAAGAACCAGGATGGCGCCTGGCTGGGTGGCGTGAATGCGGGGCTGTTCTTCTCGTTGCGAGCCGAGAACTACGTGCGCCCGTTGAACACCAACTTCTACCTGCAGAAGCCGCTGCTGCTTCCGCCGTCGTGGGGCAATGCGGGCAAGGGCAGCATCTCGTGGCGTGAGGAGCAGGGCGCGGTGATGGTGCGCGCGGCCAGCGGTGCGCGTGCGCTGGCGGCCGGCGATTCGCTGCGCTTCGACGTGCATTTCCTCGTGACGCCGTTCCACCCGCTCGA
>CANNKR010000244.1 GCA_947504615.1 Gemmatimonadota bacterium
AGAGGCGCCGGTCGGAATCGAACCGACGATGAGAGATTTGCAGTCTCCTGCCTTACCACTTGGCTACGGCGCCTTGAGAGGGGAAAACTAGCCCCCCTCCCCACTCCTGACAACGTGCTGCCGGGCAAGCATCTTTGCCCCACCCCGCGTAAGCAGGATGTTGGCCCACCCCGGAGACCTGATGATCCGCCGCACCGCCGCGCTCGCACTGCTCGCTGCCGCCGTTGTTGCTCCCGCCACAGGCCAGGGACGCTCCCAGCCCGTCGTCACGAGCACGCCCACCGAGGGATTCTCCCCCGACTTCCAGCACCTCCGCTACCGGAACGTCGGACCCGCGCGCGGCGGGCGCGTCACCACCGTCACCGGCGTCGCCTCCCAGCCCCACACCTTCTATATGGGGTCCACCGGCGGTGGCGTCTGGCGCACCACGGACGCCGGCCAGAGCTGGGTGAACCTGACCGACAAGTTCTTTGCCGTCGGCTCCATGGGCGCCGTCGAAGTCGCCCAGTCCAACCCCGACGTCATCTATGCCGGCACGGGTTCCGATGGCCTGCGCTCCAACGTCTCCATCGGCAATGGCGTCTACAAGTCCGTCGATGCGGGCAAGACCTGGCAGCACATCGGCCTCAAGGACGTCGGTAATATCGGCGGCATTCGCGTCCACCCGTCCAACCCCGACGTCGCCTTCGTCGCCGCCATCGGCAACCCGTTCAAGCCGACCAACGACCGCGGGCTTTATCGCACCACAGACGGCGGCAAGTCGTGGAATCGCGTCCTCTACGTCTCCGATTCCACCGGCGCCGTCGACGTCGAGTTCCAGCCGGGCAACCCGAACACCATGTATGCCTCCATGTGGCGCGGCGAACGCAAGCCGTGGACCATCATCTCCGGCGCGCGCGAAGGCGGCGTCTACAAGTCCACCGACGGCGGCACCACCTGGAAGAAGCTCGGCGGCGGCCTGCCCAATGACCTCGTGGGCAAGAGCAACGTCGCCGTCACCCCCGCCGATCCCAACCTCGTCTGGGTCCTCGTGGAAGCCAAGCCGGGCGGCGGTCTCTACCGTTCCAACGACGCCGGCGAGTCGTTCACGCTGGCCAGCGACTACGCGCAGCTCATCACGCGCCCGTTCTATTACATCAACATCACCGCACATCCCAGGGACGCCAACACGGTCTGGGTCGGCGCCGAAGGTTTCCACAAGACCACCGACGGCGGAAAGACCTGGCGGGCGATGAACATCCCGCACGGCGACAACCACGACCTCTGGATCAACCCGGGCAATCCCGACCTGATGGTGCAGGCCAATGACGGCGGCGCGACCGTTACCATCAACGGCGGACGCAACTGGTCCACGCTCTACAACCAGCCCACCGCCGAGATCTACCAGGTCTACGTGGACAACCGGTTCCCGTATCGCCTGTATGGCGCGCAGCAGGACAACTCCACGCTCATTGTGCCGTCGCTCCCGCTGTCGTCGGGCCGTCCCGATTCGCCCCTGCAGGAGTGGATGAGCGGCCCCGGCTGCGAGACGGGCCCCATCTTCCCGCACCTCACCAATCCCGACACGGTCTACGGCTCGTGCAAGGGGCAGTTCTCGCGCCTGCGCATCAGCAGCGGCTCCGAAAAGCAGTACTGGATCGGTGCGCAGTCGCTCTACAGCAACGCCACCAAGGACCTCATCTACCGGTTCCAGCGCGTTTCGCCCATGGAGTTCTCTCCGCACGACGCGCGCGTCGTCTACTACGGCTCGCAGTACCTGCACCGCACGCGCGACGAGGGCGTCACCTGGGAGCGCATCTCGCCCGACCTCACCTGGAACCCGCCCGAACGCCGCGCGCACTACAGCGGCGAACCGATCACCATCGACGGCACAGGCGAGGAATCGTTCTCCACGCTCTACGCCATCCGGGAATCGACGCTCGAAAAGGGCGTCATCTGGACCGGCGCCAACGACGGGCCGTTCTACCTCACGCGCGACGACGGCAAGAGCTGGAAGAACATCACGCCCAAGGCGCAGCCCAGCGGTTGCCGCGTGCAGAACATCGAACCGTCCCCTCACCGCCGCGGTTCGGCCTACTACGCGGTCCTCTGCTACCAGCTTGGCGATTTCAAACCCTACATCTGGCGCACCGACGATTACGGCACGTCCTGGACGTTGATAACGAACGGCATCGCCGCCAACGAACCCACACGCGTCGTGCGCGAGGACCCCAGGCGCGCCGGACTGCTCTACGCCGGCACCGAGTTCGGGATGTACGTCTCGTTCGACAACGGCGCGCAGTGGCGCTCGTTCCAGGGCAACCTGCCGCACACTCCCATCACCGACATGAAGGTGCACCGCGACGACCTCGTGATTTCCACGCAGGGCCGCGCCTTCTGGATTCTCGACAACCTCACGGCCCTGCATCAGCCCGCAGCAGCCGCCGCCGAAACCGTGCGTCTCGTCGCCCCGCGCGACGCGGTGCGCGCCCGCTACGCCGGCTCGTTCGGCGGCGTAGAGGAGGGCCGCAGCAACCCCGCCGATCCGCAGTATCCGCCCGCAGGCGCCATGATCGACTACTGGCTCGCGCCATCGCTCACCGGCCCGGTCACGCTCGATATCCTCGACGCCAAGGGCGGCGTGCTCCGTTCCTTCTCCAGCGAGGGCTCTGGTGAAACGGCCAGCGTGGAACCGGGCATGCGCCAGATGGTCACCGTGCGCAGCGGAGCGGCGCGCCTGCCCCGCAGCGCCGGCATGAACCGCTTCACCTGGGACCTCGCGCTCCCCGGCGCATGGTCGGCGAGCGCCGCCCAGAGTGGACGCAACGGCCCCACCATCGTCCCCGGCAAGTATCAGGTGCGCCTCACGGCAGGCAGCGTCACCACCACCCAGCCGCTGACCGTTCGCATCGATCCGCGCGCGGCCGCCGATGGCATCACCCTCGCCGACCTGCAGGCGCAATTCACCCACAACGCGAAGGTGCGTGACCTCGTCAGCGAAGTGAATCGCCTGGTCGCCACGCTCGATGACCAGCGCAAGCGCCTCGCCACTGCCGGTGCCGCCGCGGCCGACACGCTCAAGGGCACCAATGCCCTGCGCGCCACCATCGTCACGCCGGCCATTCGCTACAGCAAGCCCGAACTGCAGTCGCACATCCAGTACCTCTACAGCCTCACCTCACAGGCGGACCAGCGCATCGGCCACGACGCCACCGAACGCTACGTCACCCTGCGCAAGGAACTCGACGTCACCATGGCCAAGGCACGCGCGCTCCTCGGCGCTGCCGTCATCGACAAGGCCAAGGCAATTCCGTGAGTAACCGCACCCTGCGGTGGATCGCCGTTCTGGGATCCGCCGCATTCGTGCTTGCCATGCCACGACCCGACGGCATCACCGTCGAGTCGTGGCGGCTGCTCGCCATCTTCACGGCCACCATTGTCGGGTCGATCGCGAGTCCCATCCCGCCGGGGGCCATCGTCTTCCTCGGCATCTGCGCCATCGCGCTCTTCAACGTGCTCCCCCCAAAGAGCGCGCTGGCGGGATTCGCCGACCCCATCGTCTGGCTGGTGCTCTGCGCCTTCTTCATGTCGCGCGGCGTGCTCAAGACCGGCCTCGGACGGCGCATCGCCTTCCTCTTCATTCGCACCATCGGCCATTCGTCGCTGGGGCTCGTCTACGCCCTCACTTCCACCGACGCCCTGCTGGCCGCCTTCGTCCCCAGCAATGGCGCACGGGCCGGCGGCGTCATCTTTCCGGTGGCCACCTCGCTGGCCGAAGCCTACGACTCGCGACCCGGCGACACGGCGCGAAAGCTCGGCGCCTACCTGCTCTTCTCCATCTATCAGGGTGACGTCGTCGCCAGTTCCATGTGGCTCACGGGGCAGGCATCCAACGTCCTGATCGCCAAGTTCGCGCTCGACACCGCCCACATCGAAATGAGCTACAGCACGTGGATCCTCGGGTCCATCGTGCCGGCCGCCCTGCTGCTCATCCTCATTCCGCTGGTGCTCTACAGGCTCTACCCGCCCTCGATCAAACGCACGCCCGGCGCGGCACGCCTTGCCGCCGATGAACTGCACAAAATGGGGCCGATGTCGCGCGACGAGCGCACCATGCTCTTCGTCTTCGCCCTGGTCGCCGGGCTCTGGATGACCACCGCCCTGCACCACATCAACTACGCGGTCGTCGCGCTCCTCGGCATTTCCGTGCTCTTCCTCAGCAACGTCCTCACCTGGGACGACATCATCGGCGAGCGCCCGGCCTGGGATGTGTTCATCTGGTACGGCGGACTCGTCCGCATGGCCGAAGCGCTCGGCGAAACGGGGATCACGGTCAAGTTTGCGCAGGCCGCTGCGTCGATGACCGTCGGCTGGAGCTGGGGGGCGGCCCTCGCCGTCCTGCTGCTCGTGTATTTCTACGCCCACTACGGATTCGCCAGCATCACCGCGCACGCCAGCGCCATGTTCGTGCCGTTCCTGGTGGTGGTCCTCGCCGCCGGCGCCCCGCCGATGCTCGCCGTGCTCTTTCTGGCGTACCTCTCCAACCTCAGC
>CANNKR010000245.1 GCA_947504615.1 Gemmatimonadota bacterium
ATCGGGACATTCTCGGTGCCTGGACGGCGGCCGCGATCCTGCGAGCCGCCAAAGAACAAGGGCGCCAGCGGCGTGCCGCGCCGGATGAATACGGCCCCGATGCTCTTGGGTGCGCCGAATTTATGACCGCTCACCGAGCAGAGATCGAATGGGATCTTTCTTGCATCGACGTCGACCTTGCCGAACGCCTGCACGGCGTCGGTGTGGAATACGGCACCCACGCGCTTGGCCAGTGCCGCGAGCTCCTCGATGGGCTGGATGACGCCCGTCTCGTTGTTCACCCACATCACGCTGGCGACCGCGACGTCGTCGCGGAGCTGTGCCCGCGCCGAGTCGAGGTTCACCGTGCCGTCGGGATCAATGGCCAGCAGGCGCTCGTCAGCCCCCTCGTGCGCTGCCTGATGCGCCGAGGCCAGCACTGCCTTGTGTTCGATCGGTGTGGTCACGAGCCCGGGACGCCCGGCATCGCGTTGCACGCGCCAGCCGCCGAGCACCGCGAGATTGTCGGCCTCGGTGCCGCCCGACGTCAGGCAGATCTCGTCCGCCTGGGCGCCCAGGCAGGCCGCAATGCGTTCACGCGCGGTGTCGGTGGCGGCGCGCGCCTCGCGTCCCCAGCGATGCGTGCTCGACGCGTTGCCGAACTTCGCGCTGAAGTACGGCAGCATCGCCTCGATCACTTCGGGGCGAACCGGCGTCGTGGCGGCGTGGTCGAGGTAGATGGGGGGCAGGGCCATGCAATTGAATATAGCGGGGCCGAGAGTCCGAACTGCGGCCTCGGGGTCCCGGCACGACGGGTCCCCGAGAGGACGCGCCGCTATTTCTTCAGCGCCGCAGCTACTGAGTCGACGGTTCCGAGATACGCGTCAATCAAGCGGCGACGAAGCGTGATCGTGAACTCGTCGCCACTGCCGCGGATGAACTTCACCGGGACATCGTCCTGGGTCGCGCGGAACGGGCCGTCGGTCAGGCGCGCGCCGAATGTCGCACTGGGTGTGCAGGTGCCGTTGAAGCAGTTTTGCGTCTCCGTGGTGGTACTCACCGGGAGCGGTCGGTTGAACCCCTGCGCCTTGGCTACATCGCGTCCACCGGGCCAATCGAGGCTCACCCACAGCCGATGATACCGGTCTGGCGCGCCGAATCGGCGTACCGAGGTGCTGAGGCCGAACGCCGGCTCCGCCGCATTCCAGGCGACGACCCAGACGATGGGGGAGCCCGGGAGGTCGCGGACCTGAATGATCGTTCCGCTCGGCGACTGTGCGCGGAGCGGGCCGGCGGCAGCCAATGTGCCAATGGCGATGAGGGCGAGCGAGACGACGCTGGCGCGAAGAACGGGCAGGTGACGGTGCATGGCTCGGGGCTTGAGGTTAGGCATGTCGAAGTATCGCGCGCACCGGCGCTGCGTCCAACCCCGCGATCTTCAGTGGGGGCGCCGCCAGGTCGTACGCGCCAGCCGGCACGCTGGTGAGGTCCAGGTTTTCGAGGATGAAGGCGCCGCCATCGAACAGTGCATGGTGCACCGCGAGTTCCTTGGAGTGCCGCGTGTCGACGCTCGGGCAATCCACCCCAAGCAGCAACAGCCCGTCCGCGGCCAGCTCGGCGGCACAGGTGGGCGACAGCGTCGGCCAGTCGCCGGGGAACTCCCCCTGCGCGATGGAGCGGTCGGTGCGGAGCAGCAACCGGGGCGGCGTCCGCTCGAGCCCCGCCGCGCGCAGCGTCTCCCGTTCGATGACACCCGCGTGGCGCACCAGGTTCACGACCATCACGGGACCAAAGAACGCCTCGAGCGGCAGCCGGTCGGCGCCGGCCGCGTCATCGCGCACATGAAGCGGTGCGTCGGCGTGCGTACCGACGTGCGGGCTGGTGGTGAACGCCGAGATGTTCACGCTCGCCCCGTCGGCAATCGTCGCGCTCCACCCGCAGGAAAAGGGTGTGTCTCCCGGCCATTCGGGCGTGGAAGCACTGAGCGTGATGGAAATGTCGATCATGAATCCACCGTAGGTGTCACCCCGTCAGCAATCTCGCGCTCGTGCGCTCGTGCGCTCGTGCGTTCGTGCGCTCGTGCGTTCGTGCGTTCGTGCGCTCTGCAGCTCAAAAGCTCTCCACCCCCAGCCCCATCACATCATCCACCCGCATGGTCTCCTGCGTGTAGAACGGTTCACCGTAGGCGCAGCGGATCAACGACCCGTAGTGCGCCGACTGGTGCCGGATCACGTCGGCCAGCGGCTCGCCGGTGGGAAACACTTCACCCGCCTGCGTGACGCCGTCGAACTGTGAGGTGTAGCAGGCGATGGCCCGGAGCTTCGTTTCGAAGTCCTCCGAGATGTCCACCACGAACGTCGGCTTCACGTAGTCTTCGCGATAGGCGATGGCGTACAGCAGCTTGCGGGGACGGTGCGGCTCGGTCTCCGAGTCGATCTTTCGGATGCCGGCCAGGAAGCAGGCGTCGCGCACGAGTTGCGCCGCGATGCGATGGTCGGGGTGCCGCCCCTTGGGCGCCGGCGCAATGACGATCTGCGGACGCAGGCGCCGCAGCACGATCGCCAGCGCTCGGCGGGTCGCCGGCCGATTCTCGAAGGCGGCGTCGGGAAGCTCCAGGTTTTCCCGGAGCGCGACGCCCAGCACCATCGCGGCGTTGCCCGCCTCGTCGGCCCTCAACTCCACCGACCCCTTCGTGCCCATCTCGCCTCGTGTGAGGTCGAGAATGCCCGTGCGGTGTCCCGTCCGAGCGAGTTTGGCGAGCGTGCCGCCACAGATCAGTTCCGCGTCGTCAGGATGCGGCGCGATGGCCAGAACGTCTACGGTAGTCATGGGTCGAATCTAACGCCGGAAGACCGGGCGAGCACGCCGAACCTGCCGCAGAAGCGGTAAGCTTCACGCTGGACATTCCCCTCCACCACCGTCCACCGTCCACCGTCTACCGTCTACCGTCCACCGTCTACCGTCCACCGTCTACCGTCTACCGTCTAAAATGCTTGCCATCTCAACCCCCGACGCCCCGACTCCCGCCGGCCACTACTCCCAGGCCATGGTCCACCACGGATGCGTCTACGTGGCTGGTCAGTTGCCCAATGTCCCCGGCCAGAAGGAGCACCGGGTCGGTTCCATCGAGGAGCAGACCGAGCAGGTCTTCGCCAACGTCGCCGCCATCCTGCGCGCGGCCGGCAGTGACTTGAACCGGATCTTGCAGGTCACCGTCTACGTGTCCGACATGGAGCTGTGGGGACGGTTCAACGCCGCGTATGCCCGGCTGATGGGTGATCACCGCCCGGCGCGCGCCGTCGTCCCCGTCAACGCCTTGCACTACGGGTACAGCATCGAAGTGCAGGTCATCGCCGCCGTCGATGCGGGTGGAGCCAAGGCGTGAGCGTCTGGCGCGGTCAGGTGGTCGTGGTCACCGGCGCGTCGCTTGGTATCGGCGCCGAGGTGGCCCGCACGCTCGCCGGGCACGGCGCGCATCTGGTCCTCGCCGCACGGGACACGTCGCGCCTGCAACGCGTGGCCGATGAGTGTCTCGCGTGCGGGACCGACGTCGAGGTGGTGGCGTGCGACATCACGGACGAAAGCCAGTGTCGCGCGCTCATCGCGCGCACCGTCGATCGCTTTGGTCGCCTCGACACGCTGATCTGCAATGCGGGGCAGGCCATGTGGGCGCGCGCCGAGGACGTCGCCGACTGGAGCCTGTACGAGCGCCTGGTTCGTGTGAACTATCTGGGCGCCGTCTACTGCACGCTCTCAGCGCTCCCGCACCTGCGCACCTCGCGCGGTCGGGTGGTCGCCGTCTCGAGTCTTGCTGGAAAGACCGGCGTCCCGATGCGCACCGGTTACTCGGCGGCCAAGGCGGCTCTCAATGGCTTCTTCGATTCGTTGCGTATCGAGCTGGCCGACTCTGGCGTCTCGGTGACGGTCGTCTGTCCGGGCTTCGTCGGCACCGGCTCGCGGGCGCGCAACCTCGGCGCCGATGGCGAGGCGCTCGGACGGAGCCCGGTGGACGAGGCGGCCATGATGACCGTCGCCGAATGCACCCGCCAGTTGCTTGACGCGGCGGAACACCGCGACCGTGAACTGGTGATGACCTCGCGTGCCCGGCTCGGCATGTGGCTGAAGCTGTTGCTGCCGTCCCTGGTGGACCGCATGGCGTCGCGGGCGATGGCGCGCGGGCGGTAGCGAAGGGAAGAGGAGATGCGACAACGAAAAACGGGCAACGGTGACCAGGTCACCGTTGCCCGTTTCCGCGTGCTGTGGACTGATTGAGCCTAGCGCGGCGGGCGCGGCGGACCCATCGGCGGGATGGCGGCCACGTTCTTGTCGAACTGCGCTGCCTGCTCCGGCGTCAGTACGGCCTTGATGGCTTCGTTCCGCTTGGCCGTGATTGCCATCATCTTCTGCATGACTTCGGGGCCCGGCGCGCCACCACCGGCGGTCGCTTCCTCGCGCAGCTTCATGCTCTCGGCGCGAGCGGCGGCCACGATCGAATCGACCTTCGCCTTCTGCGCATCCGTGCGCGTGATGTCCACCAG
>CANNKR010000246.1 GCA_947504615.1 Gemmatimonadota bacterium
ACTCGTCCCCTGCGGAAGGCTGGTGACCGCTACGCCTGCGGCCACTCGGGCCAGGAACTGACGACGATCCAACGGTGCCATGGGCGTGTTCCGAAAAAGAGGGTAGCGATGCACAGGCCGCGCCTTCGACAAAGCTGAGGCGAACCGGACCGTTGCACTAGCAGGTCGCCGGCCATCACCGCTTGCCGCCCCGCACGACTGGCGCTGAAACCGCAGTCCGGCCACCTTGGTACTGACGGTGGGCCGCCACGGCGCAGCATGGCGGTCTCGTTCTCACCCGCCCCCGAACCCGCCTCCTCCATGCTCTCCACGCGATCCCTCGTGTCGGCCGCGCTCGTCCTGATCGCCGGCGCTGCCAATGGCGCCGCACAGGCCCAGCAGCTGCCACTCAAGCGCCCGGCCAAGCCCACCCAGCCGGCGATCACGGCCGAGGACCTGATGTCGCGCCTGTACGTCTACGCCGACGACTCGATGGGCGGGCGCAGCGGAGGCACCCCGTTCAACGACAAGGCCACCGGCATGATCGCGGCCTGGGCCAAACAGATCGGCCTCTCCCCCATGGGCGACAGCGGCACCTTCTTCCAGACCGTGCCGCTCGCACGCCGCAGTTGGGACGTCACCTCGCCGGTCCTGGGCCCGACGACCTTTGCCTACCAGAAGGACTTCGGCGTCTTCTCGCAGTGGAACATCAAGCCGTTCGACGGCGCCGACATTGTGTTCGGCGGCATCATCGGCGACACCTCCGTGCACATCACCGCCGACCAGACCAAGGGCAAGGTCGTGGTCTTCGGCTTCACCGCCGACGTTGCCGCCAAGGGCATGCAGGCGCAGTTCACGTATGCGCTCTCGCGGCCGGTCTTCGGCGCGGTCGCCATCGTGCTCCCCATGCTCGACGACGCCGCGGCGCCGGTGCGGTCGTACTTCATGCGCAAGGACAACATCGCCGCGCCGGCCGCCGGGGGCGGCATGACGTTGCCGCCGGTGATCGTGTCGTCCCGTGCAATGGCCGAGGCGCTCGTCGGGGGCCCGCTCACCGCAGCCAAGTGGGGCACCGTCACGGGGCGCTACACGGGCAAGATCGCCCTCGTCGAGACCCTCACGTCCGCCCGCAACGTCGTCGCGATGCTCGAGGGAAGCGATCCCGTGCTCAAGCGCCAGTACGTGGCCATCGGCGCGCACAATGATCACAACCCCATCGAACCCACGGCGGTCGATCACGATTCCCTGCGCGCGTACAACGGCCTGCTCGAGCGGCTCAAGGAACGCCTCGGCGAGGGCAAGACGCCGACGCCTGAGCAGCTGGCGGCGCTCAAGGTGAACGTGGATTCCATCCGCATCATCCGCCGCCCGCGCATGGACTCCATCGCCAACGGCGCCGACGACGACGGATCGGGCACGGTGGCGGTGGCCGAGATCGCCGAAGCGTTCGCGACGGCCAAGGTGAAGCCCAGGCGCTCACTGCTCTTCGTCTGGCACACGGGCGAGGAAATCGGGCTCCTCGGCTCCGACTGGTTCACCAAGCACCCCACCGTGCCGCTCGATTCGGTGGTGGCCCAGCTCAACATCGACATGATCGGACGCGGCGCGGCCGACGACATCAAGGGCGGTGGCCCCGGCTACCTGCAACTCGTGGGCTCGCGCCGGCTCAGCACCGAACTGGGAGACCTCGTGGAAAGCATCAACAAGAAACGCGCCGCGCCGTTCACCTTCGACTACACGTTCGACGCCAACGGCCATCCCGAAAACATCTACTGCCGCTCGGACCACGCCAGTTACGCGCGCTACGGCATTCCGGTGACGTTCTTCACCACCGGGCTGCACAGGGACTATCACCAGGTCACGGACGAGCCCCAGTACATCGACTACCCGCACATGACGGCGGTGAGTCTGCTCGTCTACGACGCAGCGCTGGCCGTGGCGAATGCTGATCACCGGATGGTGGTGGACAAGGCGAAGCCGTCGTCGCCCAACGCGGCGTGCAAGCAGTGACCGGGCCATCGCGGGTGCGGGCGATCCTGCTCGCGGCCTTCGCCGCTGCGGCGTGCGGTGCCCAGTCCACGGAACGGCCCACGGGACCCAAGCTCGGAGAAAACGTGCTGGTGCGGATCGACTCCGCGGTGCACCTGCCTGCTGATACCACGACCGTGCGCTTCACCCAGGTCACGTCCGACTCGCGCTGCCCGTCGGGTGCGCAGTGCGTCTGGGCGGGGGAAGCGACCATCGTACTCACGGTCGGTGGCGCCCAGCAGGTGACGCTGCGCCTCGCACCGGGGAGTCCGGAATCCACCGCCGTCGTGGGGATGTTCAAGATCTCGTTCGTGGATCTTGCGCCATACCCCCAGGTGGAGAAGCCCAGAGCCAAAGGCGGCTACGTGGCGACCCTCCGGTTCGACAGCGCCGCGCCCTGAGTTGCCTCCGGGCGTCGTGGCCAGTGCCGTGCACGGCGCTGGCTCGCGCGCCTACTCGTACCGGAGCGCCTCGATCGGGTCCAGTCGCGAGGCGCGCCGCGCGGGCAGCACGCCGAACACCAGCCCAATCCCCACGGATACCCCCACGGCGATGAGCGTCAGCCCCCAGGGCGGCGATGCCTCGATGTTCAGCAGTCGCGTGGCGCCACGGCCGACGAGCAGGCCAACCGCGATGCCAATGATCCCGCCGAAGCCGGTGAGCGTGGCGGCCTCGATGAGGAACTGCATCATGATGTCGCGCCGCGTGGCCCCCAGTGCCTTGCGCACGCCGATCTCGCGGGTGCGATCGGTCACCGACACCATCATGATGGCCATCACGCCGATGCCGCCCACCAGCAGCGCCACCGACGCGAGCACGAGCATCACCACGAAAAAGACGCCGGTGATGTTGTTGAACACGTCGAGGATCTGGTCCTGTGTAATGAGATCGAACGTGTTGCCGTCTGCGGGGCGCAGCTTGCGCAGTTCACGCAGTTGCACCGTCACGGCCTCCTGCGCCGCGGCCACCGACACGCTGTCGTGCGGCTTGACGGCAATGAACAGCATGTTCGTCTTGTCGATGTAGTACGCGTGGTCCGCGAACCGGTAGGGGACAATGGCACCCGTCTCGGCGCCGGGCGGCGTGAAGATGTTCGCCGGCGGCTCGTAGAGGCCTATCACCTCCACCGGCTTGCCCGCAATGAGCAGCGTCTTGCCGATCGGGTCGAGCCGCCCGAACAGCCGGTGTGCATGGGAGTCGAGGATCACGGCCACGGCGGAGCCGGACCGTTCCTCGGCTGGCGTGAACCACCGCCCCGCGCTCAGCTCGCCCCCCATGATCGTCGTGAATCCGGCGTTGGCGCCATACACCGAGGTGAGCTGTGTCCGCTCGCCCTGATAGTCCATGCGTCCCATGATCTGGTTCCAGATCGCGCCGTACTGGATCTCAGGGAGGCGGTCGATCGCCGCCGCTTCGGCCTCCGCCAGGTCCGGGCGGATGCGCACCCACTTGGGGAGCGCCTCGGGGTTCAACGGTTGCTGGCTGAACACCTTCATCACATAGAAGGTTGAGGGTCCCGCCACTTCCAGCGTGTTGAGGATCTGCTCGCGCACGCCGCGCACGATGCTCGCCATCGTCATCACGGTCGCCACGCCGATCACCACGCCCAGCATGGTCAGCGCAGACCGCAGCTTGTTGGCGCGCAGGTTGTCGAGCGCGATGACGACATTCTCGTCGATCGTCGTGAGGCGCAGGAGGCGGTCGAGGAACATCGGCTACTCCTGCCGCATGGCGGTGATGGGATCGAGCCGCGCGGCGCGCCGCGCCGGATAGACGCCAAAGAGCACGCCCACGCCCGCGCCCAGCAGCAGCGCGACGACCACCGACCATCCGGTGATGCGCGCCGGCAGCGGCGACACGGCCGACACCAGCAGGGCAAAGACCCACCCCGACAGCACGCCGAGTATGCCGCCGAGGCTCGACAGCGCGATGGCCTCCACCAGGAACTGGTGCTCGATGTCGCGGGCTCGTGCCCCGATGGCCTTGCGAATGCCGATCTCGCGCGTACGCTCGCTCACGCTCATCAGCATGATGTTCATGATCACGATCCCGCCCACCACGATGCCGATCGCGACCATCGCCGGGATGATGCTGAAGAGCACCTTGGTGAGGCTTTTCCAGAACGCCACCAGCGCGTCGGCGGTCTCCACCGAAAAGGTGTTCTCCGTTCCGGGCCGCAGGTGACGCACCACGCGCAGCGCCTCTTCGGCACGCGCCATGGCCGGCGCCACGTCGGCCGCCTCCTTCATCTTGACGCTGATCGTGGCGGTGAGACGCCGTCCGTAGAGCATTTCGTGGCGCGTGATGGGGAGCATCACGAACCCGTCAAACGACTGCCCCAGCACCTTCCCCTGGGGCGCGGTGACGCCGACGATCTCGCACCGCTGCCCGCCGACGCGCACCGACTGCCCGACCGCATCGAGCCCGGTCTCACCGAACAGCTTGTTGGCAATGTCGTGGCCCACCACGCACACCGCCCGGCGCTGCAGCACGTCCACGTCCGAGA
>CANNKR010000247.1 GCA_947504615.1 Gemmatimonadota bacterium
CACCCTCAGCGGGAGCGGCACCGTAGTCGTCAAGGCTGGTGGCGGCGCCATCAGCTGGATTGACGGCGTGGAAGAGGGGCACATCACGCTCGATAGCGACCGGCCGCAGTATCACGTGCCACTCACGGGCGGCAACGAGCAGCGCATTCGCGACGCCTTTGCCAAGGAGGCGCTGCTGCTGCTGACGGTGGGGGCGCGCGAAGTGCTGTTTGGCGACCAGCACGACACGCGCATCACCCGGGTGGACCAGATTGAACGCGCGGTGCAGTCGCTGGCGATGACGCCGGGCACCTTCGTGCTCGCCGCGCCGCACCCGGCGGGCGGCGCGCGCATGGGCACCGATCCGCGCACGAGCGTGGTCGGCATGGACCACCGGGTGCACGGCATGGACAACCTGTTCGTCGCCGACCCGAGCGTCTTCCCCACGGCGCCAAGCGTGGACCCGAGCCTGACCATCATGGCGTTCTCGTGCATTGCCGCCGAGCACGTGAAGGCGGCGGTCTGAATGTGCGACACCATGGTGCGCGTGCTCCCGGGCCGCGTGCTCTTTGCGAAGAACTCGGACCGCGAGGCGGATGAGCCGCAGGTGATCGAGTGGCACGCGGCGCGCGACCACGCGCCGTCCGATGAAGTGCAGTGCACGTGGATCGCCATTCCGCAGGAACGGCACACGTTCGCCACGGTGATCAGCCGCCCAGTATGGATGTGGGGGGCGGAGATTGGCGCCAACGAACACGGCGTGGTGATCGGCAACGAGGCGGTGTTCACCAAGGAGCGCGTGCCCTCCGTGGGCGCTCTGACGGGGATGGACCTGCTGCGCCTGGCGCTCGAGCGCGCGACGAGCGCCGAGGATGCGGTGCGGGTGATCGTGTCACTCAACGCGCGCCACGGTCAGGGCGGGCGCTGCGGCTACGAGGACACCGGCTTTCGCTACTTCTCGAGCTTCGCCGTGGCCGACCCGCACTCGGCGTGGATCGTGGAGACCGCAGGACGCTCGGTCGCGACCGAACGCGTGACGGGGGTGCGGACGATCTCCAACGGACTGACCATTCCGGGTTTCGCCGAGGCGCACGGCGATCTGGTGCGCACGCGGGTGTCGGAGTGCGGCACGCGGCGTGCGCGCACGACGTCGAGCACGTCGCGGGCCGATCAACTGCCGGACCTGATGGCCGCGTTGCGCGATCACGGCGCTTCGGCGTGGCCCCACTACGCAGCGCTCAACGGCGCCATGGACGCGCCGTGCATGCACGCGGGGGGGCTGCTGGCAGCGTCGCAGACGACCGCATCGTGGGTGTCGGAACTCACCCCCGAGCAGACGCGGCACTTCGTGACCGGCACCAGCGCCCCCTGCCTGTCGCTGTTCAAGCCGGTGCACGTGGACGAGGCATTCGACACGGGGCCGACCCCCACCACCGAACCGGACGACAGCCTGTGGTGGACGCACGAACGGCTGCATCGCGTGGTGATGCGCGATCCCGCACGGCTCGCGCCACTGTTTACTGGCGAGCGCGACGCGCTCGAGGCGCGCTGGCTCGCCGCGGGACGTGCGGACGGGGCCGCGACGTGGCGCGAGTCACGCACCGCACTCGATAGCTGGATTGCGCACGTCGATGCCGCGGCGCACGGCACCCGTGACGAAAGGCCCTGGGCCGCGCGCCGGTATTGGAACCGACGGCGGCACGCAGGGCCTTAGCCGCACGCGGCGGCGTTACTCCATGTTCTGGTCGTCCTCGGCGTTCCCCGCCGGGGTCGGCTGCTTCTTGAAAAAGGTGCCCTCGGCCACGTTGTTCGCGGCCAGTGCCTCGATGCGCGCCATCTCGCCCGCGTTCAGCGGCGAGAAGCTCTTGGCGATGGCGACGTTCTCCTCGAGCTGCTCCACCGTCTTGCACCCGATGATCACGGTGCTGACCGGCAGGGTGAGCACGTAGCCCATGGCGTCCTTCATGGTGGTCACGGCGCCGGGCTTGAAGAGCCGGTCGCGTGCCGGAATCTTCATGCCGATGATCCCCATCTTCTTCTTGTTCGCCAGCGGCAGCAGTTCCTGCTGGAACGGAAGCCGATGGGTGTCGGCGGCGTTGAGCGCCATCAGGATGGTGTCGAAGTCGAAGCGCTCGATCCCCTTGGCGAGCACGGCCGGGTCGAAGTGGCCGGTGATGCCGAGGAAGCGCACCATCTTCTGGTCGCGGGCGGCGATCATGGCTTCGAGCACGCCGTCCTTGCCGAAGATCTGGTCGAGTTGCACTTCGGTCTGGACGTTGTGGATCTGCCAGAGGTCCAGATGGTCGGTCTTGAGCAGGCGCAGGCTCTGTTCGAGCTGGCGCAGTGCGCCATCGCGCGTGCGATCGTCCACCTTGCTCGCGAGGAAGACTTCCTTGCGGCGGGTCGCCATGACTTCGCCGACGAAGGTCTGGCTGATGCCGTCGAGTTCCCACCGCTGCTTGGCCGGATCACGCGGACGCCCGTAGGCCGCCGCGGTATCGATGTAGTTGACGCCGAGGTCGATGGCCCGGTTGATGATCGCGATGGACACATCGTGCTTGTCGGCCTGCTCAATGGAGGCCTGTCCGCCAAGACTGAAGAGGCCGGGGATGTGGCCGGTGCGTCCGAGGGCTCGCCCCGGTAGTGGCAGGGCGGCACCCGCGACGCTCGGCCCGATCGCCAGGCTGGCGGCGCCGGCAACGCCGATCTTCACGAAATCGCGGCGCGTCAGATCTTCGGTCATCGAACTTCCTCCGGAAGCAACGGTTGAAGCGGAGGGCCATGAGGCACGCCGCGGACCGCGGTGGAGAGGGGCAGGAGCAACCCATAAAGTATGCGGCGTCGGGGTGAGCGGAGCAATCCGGCTGTCGGGCCGTTATCCAGCGGTCGGTGTCACCGCCCTTGCGCGAGTCGCTAGCTTTCCCGCCTCCACCACCTCGCACCCCGCCCACCATGGCCACCAAGCTCAAGCGCGGCTACACCGACCCGGCCACCGATACCTGGGTGCCTCCCACAGAAGTCATTCGGGAGGTGGATGGCCTCGTCGTCCGGCTCACGGTGCATGGCATCTACCTGAAGGAGAAGGGGCGCCGGCTCGAGATCGGACCGCTGGAGTACGAAACCCTGTACCGCGACGCTGTGCAGCGGGAGAAGGGCTTCGCACCCATCAAGCCGCGCACCGGCCGCTCCAAGACGACCGTCTCGCGGGGATTGCTGGCCACCGAAAAGGGGAAGTAGCCCCGGAGGGGCCCCCGCCGAGGGGGCCAGCGCCTTGTTCAGGGGGCTTGCCTCGCCTACCTTATCTATTCCCGCATCGATGCGGGTCCGCGCGAGTAGCTCAGCTGGATAGAGCGTCGGCCTCCGAAGCCGAAGGTCGTGGGTTCGACTCCCTCCTCGCGCATTTTCTCCCCTTCCCGCTGTCGCGAGCGCCTCCGCTCGCCCGGGACCCGCCCACCCCGCGCTCCCCCGTCCCTTCGGGAGCCGTTCCCCGCCCGTCACTTCGTGGACATCGCCGAACTCAGGCGCACCCCACTGCCCGAGCTGCTCGCCCTCGGCGAGACGCTGCGCATTGCCGATGCCGCCGCCCTGCATCGCCCCGACCTGATCTTCCGCATCGAGCAGGCCCTGCTCACGCGTGGCGACACGCTGAACGCCGAGGGTGTGCTGGAGACGGTGAAGGAGGGGCACGGCTTCCTGCGGAGCCCCGACAACAGCTATCTGGCGGGCCCCGCCGACACCTACGTGTCGCAGACGCAGATCCGCCGGTTCCACGTGCAGACGGGCGACACGCTGCGCGGCCGGGTGCGACCGCCCAAGCCCTGGGAGAAGTTCCTGGCGCTGTTGCAGGTCGAAGGGATCAACGGCCGCGACCCGGACTCGACCAAGGCGCGCGTGCCGTTCGACAGCCTGCGCCCAACGTACCCCAAGCAGCGCCTGCGCCTCGAACGCAGCAACAGCGACCTGACCATGCGCCTGATGGACATCATGGCGCCCATCGGCAAGGGACAGCGCGGATTGATCGTCGCACCGCCGCGCGCGGGCAAGACGATCCTGCTGCACAAGATGGCGCTGGCGATCAGCGAGAATCACCCCGAGGTGACGCTCATCGTGCTGCTCATCGACGAGCGCCCCGAGGAAGTGACCGATTTCATCGCGTCGGTGCCGGGCGCCGAGGTGGTGGCGAGCACGTTCGACGAGCTCGCGTCGCGGCACGTGCAGGTGGCGGAGATGACGATCGAGCGCGCCAAGCGACTGGTGGAGGACGGGCGGGACGTGGTAATCCTGCTGGACTCGATCACCCGGCTGGCCCGCGCGCACAACACGGTGACGCCGATGTCGGGCAAGCTGCTGTCGGGCGGCGTGGACGCCAAGGGACTGGAGCGCCCCAAGCGCTTTTTCGGCGCGGCGCGCTCCGTCGACGGCGGCGGCACGCTGACCATCGTCGCCACGGCCCTGGTGAACACCGGGTCGCGCATGGACGAAGTGATCTTCGAGGAGTTCAAGGGCACC
>CANNKR010000248.1 GCA_947504615.1 Gemmatimonadota bacterium
CCCATCGAGTCGGCGCCGGAGCCGACCAGCGCTGCATCGCCGCTAAGCGCGAACAGCGCGCCGAAGAGCAGGTTGATGCCAAGATAGATCAGCACCACCCAGCCGACGAACTGCGTCCACGTCAGGGTGAGCGCGCTGTGGTACAGGCTGACGGCCTCGGCCCACGGCAAGCCGACGCGGCGCACGTTGAAGGTGCCGTCCGGGTTCAGCAGTCGCTTGCGGCTTCCCGTCGAGACGACGGCGCCGAAGCCCAGGTCGCCTTTTTCCTCGGGGCCGCGGGGGGTGGGGAGGGCCGCGTAGTTCATGGTTTCCATGGGGGGCTAAGATACCCCAGCGGGGCCCTGTCTGCCCGCGTAAGTTACAGAAGACTCCCACCAGCCCCCTGCTGACATGCTGACTGCCGCACTGATTACCCTGCTGTCGATCACGCCCGACGCCACCCTGGTCTATCATGGCCGGAATGGCCAGATCGCGGTGAAGCCGCCCCGGATCGAGGCGGCCGTAACGATCGACGGATCGCTCGACGAACCCGCGTGGCGCGCCGCGGCCGTGCTGACCGGCTTCTCCCAGTTTTCGCCGCAGGACGGGCTTGCCGCGGCCGATTCCACCGAAGTGCTGGTCTGGTACTCCCCGACGGCCATTCACTTCGGCATCCGGGCCTTTGAACCGCACGGTGCGGTACACGCCACGCTGGCCCAGCGCGACAAGATTCAGGACGACGATTTCGTGCAGTTGCTGCTCGGCACGTTCAACGACGGGAGGCAGGCGACGGTGTTCATGCTCAACCCGCTCGGCGTGCAGGCCGACGGGGTGCTGAATGAAACCGGGCAGAAGAGCGGGTCGGGCTTCATGTCCGCGCTGCAGGCGCGCGAGGGCGCCGACCTGAGTCCCGACTTCGTGTTCCAGTCGAAGGGGCGGGTGACGCCGTGGGGCTACGAAGTGGAAGTGCGCATCCCGTTCAAGTCGCTCAAGTACCAGAGTCAGGGGGCGCAGACGTGGGGGATCAACGTGACGCGCCGCGTGCAGCACTCGGGGCACGAAGACAGCTGGGTGCCCGCGCAGCGCGCCAACACGTCGTTCCTGGCGCAGTCCGGCACGCTCGTGGGGCTCACCGACCTGCGGCGCGGGTTGGTCCTCGATCTGGCGCCGGAACTGACCGACCGCGCCGATGGTCAGCCGCGCGCGCGTGATGGCCGGTGGCACTACCGCACCCGGACGCCCGACATCGGCGCCAACGTCCGCTGGGGCGTGACGAACAACCTGACGCTGAACGGGACGGTCAACCCCGACTTTTCGCAGGTCGAGGCGGACGCGGGGCAGTTCTCGTTCGACCCGCGGCAGGCGCTGTCGTTTCCCGAGAAGCGGCCGTTCTTCCTGGACGGCATCGAGCAGTTCTCCACGCCGAACGGACTGGTCTACACGCGGCGCGTCGTGCAGCCGACGGCAGCGGTGAAGCTGACGGGCAAGGTGGGGACGACCAACGTGGGCTTGCTGACGGCCGTCGATGATGTCGTGGCGAGCAGCACCGGGCGGGACCACCCGCTGTTCAACATCCTGCGCGTCACCCGCGACGTCGGCAAGCAGGGGCGGCTTGGCATGCTGTACACCGATCGCATCGACGGCGACAACAGCAACCGCGTGCTGGACGTCGACGTGCGCCTGGTCCGGAACCGGATCAACTCGGCGTCGCTGCAGGTGGCGGCGTCGCGCACGGTGCGCGATGGACTCACGACCACCGGTCCGCTGTGGGACCTGCGCCTGGCGCGCAATGGGCGCGCGTTCGGCGTGACCTCGCTGTTCAACGGCATCGACCCCGACTTCCGCACGCAGAGCGGCTTCATCTCGCGTGGCGGGCAGGTGCACGCCAACATCTCGCCGCGGTACACCGTCTTCTTCCCGCGTGGTTCGCTGCTGGAGAGTGTCACGCCGAACATCCTCGTCGACGGACTCTGGTTCTACGACCAGTTCTTCCAGCGCGGCGACGCCCGGGACAAGAAACTGCATTTCAATCTCGACGCGAACTTGCGCGGGGGGTGGAACGGCGGCCTGGCGCTGCTGCTCGAAACCTTCGGCTATGATCCCGCCTACTACGGCAACATGTACCGCGTGGCCAAGCCGCGTGCTGGCGGCGGCATCGATACGCTCCCCTTCACGGGGACGCCGCGCCTGCCGAACCGCGATTACGTGACCCGGCTCGCCACGCCGCAGTACAAGTATTTCTCGGCCAACGTGATGTATCTCTGGGGGCAGGACGAGAACTTCTACGAGTGGTCGGCCGCCGACATCATCTACATGTCGGCCGGGGTGAACGTGCGTGCGTCCGAGCGGCTGCGCCTGAACGCCACGTACCAGTTGCAGCAATACGACCGCAAGAACGGCGGCGGCACGGTCGGGATCCTGAAGAATCCGCGCCTGAAGGCCGAATATCAGCTGTCGCGCGCGCTGTTCGTTCGCGTGATCGGCGAGTACTTCACCGAGAAGGTGCTGGACCTGTACGATGACGGCCGCACCGGCTTCCCGCTGCTGCAGCAGAGCGGCGGCACGTGGGTGGAGGCGAAGGGCTATTCGGACAACTCGTTCCGGGCCGACTGGCTGGTGAGCTATCAGCCGCAGCCGGGCACGGTGTTTTATGTGGGATACGGCGCGCGCATGACCGAGCCGGAGCCGCTCCGGTTCCAGCATCTGGCCCGGCGCGATGATGCGTTCTTCGTGAAGGCGAGCTACCTGTTCCGTCGGTAAACACCATGACGTTCGATACCCTGGAAACCCCCGTGCCGCTCGTCGACATCGACGTGATGGCGCACAATCTCGACCGGATGGCGGCGTATGCCGCGTCGCACGGGCTGGCGCTGCGACCGCACACCAAGACGCACAAGTCGGTGCACGTGGGGCGCGAGCAGATTCGCCGAGGAGCGGCGGGCCTGACGTGCGCCACGCCGCATGAGGCGACCGTGATGCAGCAGGTCACCGATGACCTGCTGGTGGCGTATCCGGTGCTTGGTCACGCCAAGCTCGATCGCCTGTTCTCCGTGCGCGACGACGTGGCGCTGCGCGTGCAGCTCGACTCGGCGGCGGCCATCGATCAACTGGCTGCCGCTGCGGTGCGCCACGACCGCGCGGTGGCGGTGACGATCGAGTTTGACGCGGGGATGCACCGGGTGGGAGTGCCGTCGCTCGATGACGCCATCGCGTTGGCGCGGCATGTGCACGCCAACCCGCCGCTCGAGTTCTCCGGCATCGCGTTCTACCCCGGGCATATTCGCGAGCCGGTGACGTCGCAGGACGCCGCGCTCGAGCGGCTGCGCCACAAGGTGGCCGAGGCCATCGAGGCGTTTACGACGGCGGGGCTGCCCCCGGCCGTGGTGAGCGGCGGATCGACGCCGACGATGTGGCGTTCGCACGAGCTCACCGGGGTGACCGAGATTCGCCCGGGGACTTACGTGTACAACGACCGCACCACGGCGGAGATCGGTGCGTGCGCGTGGAGCGATTGCGCCGTCACCGTGCTGGCGACGGTGGTGAGCACCGCGGTGCCGGGGCAGGCGGTCATCGACGCGGGCGCCAAGGCGCTGGGGCGCGAGCCGATGCGCGGTGCCGACGGCGAGGGGTTTGGCGCGCTGGTCGACCGGCCCGAGGTGGTCGTGTCGCGGATGAGCGAGGAGCACGGCATTCTGGACCTGTCGAAGACCGACTGGCGACCGAGTGTCGGGGACCTGGTGCGGGTGGTGCCCAATCACGTCTGCATCGTGACGCACCTGAACGATGTGATGTTCGGGGTGCGAGGTGATGCGGTGGTAACGAGTTGGCCGGTGGATGCGCGCGGCCGTGGCTATGGGTCGCTGATCGGGGTGTGACGGCTGGTTCCGGTTTTTTCAACACGGAGCAACCGTGTTGGAGAAACCACCTAACCCAGCGACGGGATCCGTTCATTCAACACGGAGACCGGAGGCACACAGAGGGCCGCGGAGTACGGCAACTGCTTTTCTTGGGGGCTTTTGCGGACAGTACTTTCCGCCAAGCCCCTTTAAATCTGTGTTGTAGTACTCCGTGGCCCTCCTGTTCCTCATTTTCCTCCGTGTTTGACAAAACACACCCCCCAGCGAGGCGCGCTTTTTCAACACGGAGACCGGAGGTGCACGGAGGGCCACGGAGTACGGCATCAATCAAATAGAGGTCGTGGCGGAGAACACTGTCCGTCGCGCCCCCTTTTGATCAGTTGTCGTCCTCCGTGGCCCTCCGTTCCCTCCGGTCTCCGTGTTAAACGTCACGAATCCCGGCGTCAATGCGCCCGCGACCCTGACGTCATCGCGCTCACCATCTCGTCGAACCCCGCCGCCGCCGGCGCGTCGCGCGTCAGCAGTGACGTGATGATCCCCACCAGGAAGGAACCAGGAATCGTGATGATCGCGGGGTTCTTCAACGGGAACCACGCGCTCTCGTGTTTCAGGATGTCCACCTGGATC
>CANNKR010000249.1 GCA_947504615.1 Gemmatimonadota bacterium
ACCGGCGCGAACAGTACCTCTTCTTCGTCCAGTTTCACGCCCTCAAGCGGGCGGCGACCGAGCGCGGCATCCGCCTGATGGGCGACCTCCCCATCTACGTTGCGCATGACTCGGCCGACGTCTGGGCCAATCGGGAACTGTTCAAGCTCGACGCGCACGGACGCCCCACCGTACAGGCGGGCGTGCCCCCCGACTATTTCAGCGCCACGGGGCAGCTGTGGGGCAATCCCATCTATGATTGGGACGCGTTGCGCGCGCAGGGATACGAGTGGTGGATCCGCCGCATGCGCGGGGCGTTCGAGCACTTTGACACCGTGCGCATCGACCACTTCCGCGGCTTCGAAGCGTATTGGGAGGTGCCGGGCGCCGACACGACCGCCGTCCGCGGCCAGTGGGTGAAGGGGCCGGGCGCCGCGCTGTTCCGCGCCATCACCGATGCGCTGGGCCCGCTGCCGATCGTCGCCGAGAACCTCGGCGTGATCACGCCGGCGGTCGAGGCGCTACGCGAGCAGTTTGGATATCCGGGCATGAGCATCCTGCAGTTCGCGTTTGGCGCCGACGGCCAGGCCAATGATTTCCAGCCGCACAACTTTCCGCGCGAGCGGGTGGTGTACACGGGCACGCACGACAACGACACCACCGTCGGCTGGTGGAACTCGGCCGGCGACGGCGACTCCACGCGCGATGCGGACCAGGTGGCACTGGAAAAGGACTTCGCCCGGCGCTATCTCGGCACCGACGGCCACGAGATGCACTGGACGCTCATCCGCACGGCGCTGGCTTCCGTGGCCAGCACGGTGCTCATCCCGCTGCAGGACGTGCTGGGGCTCGGGAGCGACGCCCGGATGAACCTCCCCGGGCGGGCATCGGGCAACTGGGGCTTCCGGTTCTCGTGGGACCAGCTCACTCCGTCAATCACCCGGCGCGTGCGCGCGCTGGTTGACCTTTACGAACGCTAGTCAGAGAGGCGACATGCCGGCGTCATCCAAGACCAAGTTCTCGACCATCTGGAACATGAGCTTCGGCTTCCTGGGCATCCAGTTCGGCTGGGGGCTGCAGATGGCCAACATGAGCGCCATCTACGAGTACCTGGGCGCCAAGCCCGACCAGATCCCGCTGCTCTGGCTGGCGGCACCGCTCACCGGATTGATCGTCCAGCCCATCATCGGCCACCTGAGCGACAACACCTGGTCGCCCCGGTTCGGGCGGCGGCGTCCGTACTTTCTGGTAGGCGCGATCCTCAGCTCGTTGGCCCTCATCGCCATGCCCAACTCGAGCAGCCTGTGGATGGCGGCCGGGCTGCTCTGGATCCTGGACGCGTCGATCAATATTTCCATGGAGCCGTTCCGCGCCTTCGTTTCCGACCTGCTGCCGTCGAAGGAGCGCACGCGCGGCTTCGCGATGCAGAGCTTCTTCATCGGCTTCGGCGCCGTCATCGCGTCGGCGCTGCCGTGGATCATGACCAACTGGCTGGGCGTGGCGGCGAGCACGCCGGGCACGATCCCGACCACGGTGCGGCTTTCGTTCTACGTCGGCTCCGCCGCCTTCTTCGGCGCGGTGCTGTACACCGTGCTGACCACCAAGGAAAAGCCGCCGGTCGATCTCGCCGAGTTCACGCGGCAGAAGACCAAGAGCGCAGGCATCGCCGCCGGTGCCCGTGAAATCATGGCGGCCGTGAAGCACATGCCCGACACGATGCGCCAGCTGGCGCTGGTTCAGATCTGCACGTGGCTCGGCCTCTTCTGCATGTGGCTGTATTTCCCGGTGGCGGTCGCGACCAACGTCTTTGGCGCGCCCGACTCCAGTTCGCCGCTCTATCAGAAGGGGGTGGAGTGGGCGGGCGTCTGCTTTGGCGCCTACTCCCTGGTCTGCTTCGGCTTCGCGTTCCTTTTGCCGCCCCTGGCCCAGCGGACCAGCCTCAAGGTCACGCACGCCATCTGCCTGCTGTGCGGCTCGGCCGGGTTGCTGTCCGTGTCGATCATCACCAACCCCACCTTGCTGCTGCTGTCGATGGTCGGCGTCGGCATCGCGTGGGCAAGCACCTTGTCGATGCCGTATTCGATTTTGGCGGGTTCCATTCCGGCCGGAAAGACGGGCATCTACATGGGCATCTTCAACTTCTTCATCGTGATTCCCGAAATCATCGCTTCGCTCGGCTTCGGCTGGGTGATGAACCACCTGCTCAACAACAACCGCATGGCGGCCGTCATTGCCGGCGGGTTCTTCCTTGCGCTCGCCGCGCTGCTCGTCTTCCGGGTGAACGTCCACGGCGAGGCCGCCGCGTGACCCCCCGCGCGGTGGTGGTGCTCGTTGGCATGGTGGCGTCGCTCGCCGCCGCGCAGGGGCCCACGGTCACCAAGGTCGAGCCGCCCAACTGGTGGGCGGGACACTCCATCAATCCGGTGCGCCTGCTCATTCGCGGCGCCAACCTCGGGGGCGCAGCGCTCGCCTGCCCCGCACCGCTCCAGTGCGGCAGTGCCAAAGTGAACGACGCGGGCAGCTACGCTTTCGTGGATGTCACCGTGCCGGCCGGCACGAAGCCCGGCGCATACCCGCTCGCGGTGCGCACCAAGGGCGGCCGGGTGACCTTTGACTTCACCGTCTCGGCGCCGTTGCCCAGGGCGGGGCGCTTTGCCGGCTTCGATGCCAATGATGTCATGTACCTGATCATGCCCGACCGCTTCGTGAACGGCGACCCGGGCAACGATGCGCCGGCAAAGTCGCCGGGGCTCATCGACCGGACCAAGGGGCGCTACTACCACGGCGGCGACATCGCCGGTGTGCGCCGGAAGCTTCCCTACCTCAAGTCGCTCGGCATCACGGCGATCTGGATGACGCCCGTCTACGACAACAACGACAACGTCAACGAGGTCGAGCGCTACGACAACCAGGGTGTCACCGACTACCACGGCTACGGCGCCATCGACTTCTACGGCACGGACGAGCACCTCGGCACGCTCGACGAGTACCGCGCGCTCGTGGACGACGCGCACAAGCTCGGCATCAAGGTCATCAAAGACATGGTGGCCAATCACACGGGACCGTATCACCCGTGGGTGAACGATCCGCCGACCCCCACCTGGTACAACGGCAGCAAAGCGCAGCACCTGTCGAACACCTGGCAGGGGTGGACGCTCGCCGATCCGTATTCGACTGCCGGCATGCGCAAGGCGACGCTCGACGGCTGGTTCGGCGGATTCCTGCCCGATCTCAACCAGAACGATCCCGAAGTGGCGCGCTACATCACCCAGAACACCCTCTGGTGGGTGGGGATGAGCGGCGTGGACGGCATCCGGCAGGACACGTGGCAGTATGTGCCGCGCTCGTACTGGAAGCCGTGGATGGCGGCGATCAAGAAGGAGTTCCCCGCGCTGCGCGTCGTCGGCGAGACATTCGACGGCGATCCCGCGGTGATCGCCTTCCATCTCGACGGCACGACCAACTGGGACAAGATCAAGACCGGCGTCGACTACCAGTTCGATTTCCCGGTGCACTTCGCCATCCGCGACGTCTTCGCGCGCGGCGGCCCGGTGCGCAACCTCGCCATGACGGTGGCGCGCGATCACATCTACGCCGACCCCAACCGGTTGTCGCCGTTCCTCGGCAACCACGACGTCGAACGCTTCATGAACGAGCGCGGCGCGACGGTGGACGGCCTCAGGCTCGCGACGACCTTCCTGCTCACCACGCGCGGCATTCCGCTGCTGTACTACGGTGACGAAGTAGCCATTCCCGGTGGTCGTGACCCTGACAACCGCCGCACCATCCCCGGCGGCTGGGCCGGCGACGCGCGCGACGCGTTCACCGTCGAGGGGCGCACGGCCGGTGAGCAGGCCGTCTGGGCGCACACGCAGAAGCTGCTGCGGATCCGCGCCGAGCGTGCCGAGCTGCGCACGGCGAAGGTGGAGCACCTCGTGGTGGAAGAACAGCTCTACGTCTTCAAGCGCGGCAAGACGGTGGTCGCGATCAACAACGACACCGCTGCGGTCGAGGCGCATATCCCGGTACCGATCCTCGGCTCCGACCTGCTCGGCGCGTGCAGCACCCCAGAGACGTGGGGCACCGGGATGGCGACGAAGGTGCCCAAGCGCAGCAGCTGCATCTTCCCCGTAATCACCGAAGTGCTTCCCGGCCCTGCACTCGGCGTGACGGGCGAGCGGCGCATGCACCGCGACTTCGCGTCGCGGTTCGTGGCGCCGCGCCACGTGGAGGTCTGGCTGCCGCCAGGCTACGCGGCGAATCCGTCGGCGCGTTACCCCGTGCTGTACATGCACGACGGGCAGAACGTCTTCGATCCGTCATCGTCGTACACCGGCGCCGACTGGGCGGTGGACGAGTGGATGACGCAGCTCATCGGGCAGAAGAAGGTGCGACCGGCGATTGTCGTTGGCGTGTGGAACACGCCCAAGCGATTTGAAGAGTACATGCCGCAGAAGGCCGTGCCGGCGGGCGACAGCATGAT
>CANNKR010000250.1 GCA_947504615.1 Gemmatimonadota bacterium
CTCCAGCGCCTGATCGCGGCGCCGGCGGTCGGTGACGTCGCGCACGGTGACCAGCCATCGCGAAGGGGCGCCGTCGTCCAGCGCCAGCGGCGACACCGACCACTCGCCCCACCGGACGCCGTCCTCACGCGCGACCGGGCACTCGAGGCGCGCCGACACGCCCGAGTCCAGCGCGGCTTCCAGCCGGCGCAGGGCCACATCGTCGCCGGCGCCGTCGAGCAGCGGAGCGAGCAACGGACGGTCGGTGAGACGCCGGCCGAAGAACGCCTGCGCCGAGTCGTTGCTCCACAGGATGCACGCGTCGGCCCCGGCGCGTTCCACGAGCAGGGCACCGTCCGCCGATGCCGTCAGCGCAAGCGCCAAGGCGTCTGTGGCAAAGACGCCCCCCGAGAGCCGACGTGTCGACAGGCTGTCCCGACGCTTCCCCGTGGTTTCCGGCGCCGTCATGCGGGATGTCCCATTAACTGCAGCAGCGACACGGCCCCTTGCCGCACTTCGGCGTCCTCGTGGCGCACGAGCGGCAACAGGTCACTGGCCGCCAGGCGCAGCCCAGTGGTGGCGGCCGCCTCGCGCAGCGCGCCGAGCAGCCCCTTGGGATCCACGCGCAGCACCCGGCGCGCGATCTGCGGCACGTCCGGCAGGTCGCCATCCAGGCAGAGCGCACACAGGACGTCCGCCGAGCCACAGCGCGAGAGGATCAGCCGGATCACCGAGTCGCGGCGTGCGGTCCGCGATTTCACGATCGACTCGCGCACTTCGAGCCAGCTGTTGTCGCGCAACGCGGCGCGCCACAACTCGATCGTCGCCGACACGTGTGCCACGATGCGGACCACCCAGCTCTTCACCTTGCGGCACGCCGAGTAGAGCGAATACAGCGATTCCGACGGGAGCGCGCGGTATTCGATGAGGACGTTCACGGCCCGGCGGATTTCCGGCTTCACCTCGGCTTCGTTGCTCCACCCCGTCGCTTTCGACGCCATGGCCATGAGTCCGGTCACCTGAGCCGGTGTGTACTTCGGCTCCACGCGCGGCGGCGCCTGGTGCGACCGTTGATGACCCGGGGTGTTCGTCGCGGCGTGCTCGTGCGCCGTGGCCGCGTGGTCTGCTACCCCATGTGGCCCGAAGGCGACATCCGCGAGTGCGGCTTGCAGCGGCGGGACTGCCGCACCGGGCGTCGGCGCCGCCACGCATGACGCTGCTGCACTGGGCTCCACCACACTGGGCGTCACCACACTTGGCGTCACCACGCTTTGCGTCACCACACTTGGCGCCACCACACTTGGCGCCACCACACTTGGCGCCACCACCATCGGCGCCACGGCCCTCGGTGCCAACTCGATGGGCGCGGTGTGCGTCACACGTTGTTCGGCAGGCGTCGTTTCCACCCGGTGCGACGGATACTCGCCCGTGAAGCTCGCCACTGCCGGCAACACCGCCAACCGCGATTGCACCAGCGCGCGCACCGGAGATGCGTGAAACACCGCGAGCGGAGCGAACGCGGCGCCATCGGTCTGGTCGCGGAGCCAGCGGCGCAAGGGATCGAGCACCTGCGATGCCGGGAGCGGCGTGACAACGGTCACCTTGCCGCCAAGGACGACGCGCCCCTTCTGCGACGGCCAGAGGCCCACCACCGCCATGCGGTCGAGTAACGGCGTCCAGCACACCTCGTCGCGTTCGGCGTCTCGCATGGCACGCGCGTACAGGTGCAGCGCCCAGTACTCGGAGCGGATCAGCCAGGCCGCCAGCGCCCCCCCGATCAACGCCAGCGGCACCCGCTCGTCGCCATGGTTGATCCACCCCCGCAGGCGCGCATCAGCCACGGTTGCAGAGGCAGCCTCTGCAATCGTGTCTTCCACACGCTCTACTGCCACGATGGCGCCTGCCACCGCGGTGGCCAACGTGCGCGACAGGCCAGTTCGAAAGGGAAGGGACACGGCAACCCAGGAAAGGCGATATCATTAGTGTCGGCGTGCGGGAAGCGCGTCTTGAGTCCCCCGGGCTTCCCAGCTGTCCGGGAGTCCCTCCTGGGCAATTTCTGACTCTCCAGACCCCGTGCGCATGACGCAGCCACCACCCACCAGTCGACCCTCCAGCGCGCGTCCCCGGCGCGTCCGCATGGTGCTTCGGGACGGGGCGATCCTCGACGGACGGCTCTTTCTCAACGAGGGGCAGACCCTCGCCCTCTACCTCGGCAGCAGGAAAGGCGGCTGGGTGAACATCGTCGACGTCGTCTGGGCGGCCGACAACGAGCAGGCGCCGCATCTGGTGCTGCAGGTGGAACACATCGCCATCGCGGTATCCACCGATGGTGACGTTCCGGTGGTCATGGGGTCTTCCATGGCATTGCAACGCCTGGTGCAGGTGGGGCTCGAAAACGGCGTGCGCGTGCAGGGGATCCTTTACCTTGCCGATCGCCAGAGGCTCAGCGACTACCTGCACGCTGTCGGGAGGTTTCTCCCCGTCACGCAGGCCGTACGACTCGCGGATCAGGCCGCACTCGGTGACGTCGCCATCAACTGCGCGGCCATCAAGCTCGTGCTTGACATCGCGGTGCCGGCCACCAGCGAGGCGCCGCCCGCCGCCGTCGACGCGCCGTATGCCGTGTACGTGATCGATGATACGCCGGTCACGCGCGAGGCCGTGCGCACCGACGTGACCTCGCTGACGCTCCTCACACCGGGGCGTCTGCCGGATCGTCGGGCTGGCGAGTCGCGCCCGCGCCAGGGAACGCCACCGGCCCTGCTGGCCGAGCTGGAACCGCTGACCGCCGATCAACTGTCCGGGATGGGACGCGCGGCACGGCACTGGCTGGGGCAGGTGGCCGCACGCCGCGGGCTCGCGCCCGCCGTCGGTCGGTTGCTGTCGGCGGAGCCGTCCACGGTCAAGATCTGGCACGCCATCTGTGCAGCCAACGACATGGCCGAAGAGGAACTGGCCGTCGTCATCAGCGTCGAATGCAAGGTGGGCGTGGCCGCGTTTGACGATATCGATGCCAAGGCGGTGGCGCTGATCCCCGGCAAGATCGCGCGCCGTCTCAATGCGCTCCCCGTGTCGACGGACGGGACGGTGCTGCGCGTGGCCACCGCCGACCCGCTCGACGGCGACCTCGAGCAGCAGTTGCGCTTCGTCACGCGACTGCGCGTCGAGATCCTCGTGGCGCCGCCGACGGCGCTCGCGCACGCGCTCGAGTGGTGGTACCCCGACGCTGGAAGTGGGAGCTAGCCATGCGCCCACTTGCACTCCTCCTGATTGCCGCCGCCCTGTCCGGCGCCTGTCACTGCACCAGTCCGCTCCTCGCGCCGGCGCCTACGGCGCTCGACGACGTGGGGCCAGATAGTTTCACCGTCCGCTTCGTCACCACGCGTGGCGCCTTCGACCTCAAGGTGCATCGCGACTGGTCACCGAACGGCAGCGACCGGCTGTACTGGCTGTTCCGCCACAAGTTCTACGACGGCGTCCGGTTCTTCCGGGTGGTGCCGAACTTTGTGGCGCAGTTCGGCATGGCGGCCGACCCGGCCGTGCATGCCAACTGGAAGGAACGCAGTTTCTCCGATGACAGCACGCGGCGCGGCAACGTGCGCGGCACCTTGTCGTTTGCCACCAGCGGGCCGAACACACGGACCACCCAGCTCTTCATCAACCTGCGCGACAACCAGCGCCTGGATGCGCGCGGGTTCAGCGTGGTGGCTCAGGTGGTGGCGGGCATGGACGTGGTGGACTCGCTGTACCAGGGCTATGGCGACGGGGCGCCGCGCGGCAAGGGGCCGAGCCAGGACACGATCGCCAAGCAGGGCGAGGCATATCTGGCCCGCGATTTCCCGAAGCTCGACCAGGTGCTCACGGCGCGCGTCATCGCGAAGTGGCGGACCGCGCCGACTCCCCGGATGGAGATGCCGGCGCAGGCGCCACGCCTCCCTTAGGGGCGACGCGGGATCCCGCGGCGCGCCAGGAGAATCAGCGCGCCGTCGCCAGTACCCGCACGCCGCGCGTGAACGCCGCCGCCGACACGGCCAGCAGCGATGCGAAGGCGACGGCCAGCACCACCAGTGCGCTGCCCGGCACGTGGAGAATCGCGCCGAACAGTTGCAGCAGCTGTCCCAAGGGTCCCGCGGACGCGTCGTAGGCCAGCAGGGCGCCCCACGACATCGCGCCGGCGAGCGTCGCGGTGATGAGTACGAGCCGCTGGGACGCCGCCCACGCGCCGAACAGGCCACCGATGACCGGCACCAGCCACCAGCCGCCAAACCAGGTGCCCGCCGCAAATACGACCGACAAGATGAAGAGTTGCATCAGCCATTTCATCGGTCAGCGCTCCGGGCGCAGCGTGAGTTGGGCGCGCGGTGACACAAGATCGGCCGCGCGGCGCGGGAATCGCAGGGTGTCCAGCGTCCCCGACGACCACGAGGGGAGGCGGTCATCGTACCGCGCGCTCACCGGGTTGCCCGACTGGCCGCCC
>CANNKR010000251.1 GCA_947504615.1 Gemmatimonadota bacterium
AACCAGGTGGCCCTCTTCGCGGGCTCCATCGGCACCATCTCGATGGTCATCGCCGTCGTGCTGACGGTCTGGAGCTTCACGGTGTACGTGCGGCGCTACGGCAAGGTCCTGCGATAGGGCGCTCCAATGCAGCTTGAGATCGTGACCATTGGCGACGAGCTCCTGCTCGGCTTCACCATCGACACCAATGGCGCGCATCTCGCGCGCGAACTGGCGCAGGTTGGCATCACGGTCTCGCGTCGCACGTCGGTGGGCGATGGCGCCTCCGAAATTGCCGCCGCCGTGCGCGAGGCGCTTGATCGCAGCGGCGCCGTCATCACGACGGGCGGTCTCGGCCCCACCAGCGATGACATGACCAAGCCGGCCATCGCCGGCATCTTTGGTCGGGCCATGCGCCTCGACGACACCATCGTCGAGCGACTGCGCCTGCGGTGGAAATCGCGCGGCTGGCCCGGTGAACTCCCCGAGAGCAACAAGCAGCAGGCGCAGATTCCCGAGGGTGCCACCATCCTCGAGAACCAGCACGGCTCTGCCCCCGGCATCTGGCTCGAGGACGAGCGCGGCCGCTGGGTGGCCATGCTCCCGGGCGTCCCGCGCGAGATGCGTGGCATGCTCGCCGATGTGCTCCTGCCACGCCTCGTGGCGCTGGTGGACGGCGTGCCGACCGTGGTGGCCTCGCGGACCATTCGCACCACGGGGATCTCCGAAAGCGCGTTGTCCGATCGTATCCGCAACCTCGCGGAGCTGGACTTCGAGGGGCTCTCCCTCGCGTACCTGCCGGGGTGGGAGGGAGTCGACCTGCGCCTGACGTCCTCTGGCCTCACCGCCGAGGACGCCGCGGCACGCTTCGCGCGCGTCGGCGGCGCGTTGACGGCCGCCGCCGCCGACCACGTCTATGGCGGGGGATCAGACGACCTCGCGACCACCGTGCTCGACGCGTTGCGCGAGGCGCGACAGACGATCGCCGTCGCCGAGAGCTGCACCGGCGGAATGCTCGGCATGCGTCTCACGGCCATTGCCGGTTCCAGCGACGTCGTGCTGGGCGGCGTCATCGCCTACCACAACGACGTCAAGGTGCAGCAACTTGGCGTGCGGCCGCAGACGCTCCAGGATCACGGCGCCGTCAGCGAAGAAACCGCGCGCGAAATGGCGGGGGGCGCGCGGGCGCTGCTCGGCTCGTCGGTGGGCGTCGGGATCACCGGCATAGCCGGCCCCGGAGGCGGGACGCCCGACAAACCCGTGGGTACCGTGTGCGTGGCCGTGGACCTTGAGGGCGACGTCCGGAGCTTTCGTGCGTCGATGGTCGGCGACCGCCACGAAATACGCCAGCGCGGTGCGCAGGCGGCGCTCAATCTGGTGCGGCGGATGATGGCCGGAATGGCGTAATGTGGGTTCGGCGGGCTCCGCGCCCGCCCGAAACGACCACCGGGAACGCCTCGTAGGGCACTCAGGGACGCCATTCCGGCAGAAATCATTGGTCCGGCGGTTGCACTGTACGTCCACATACCGTGAAATTCAGGCTTCGCCCGCTCGTGCGGATCTTCCGCGCCGTCCGGGCGCTTGCATTCCGATTTGCCAATGACTGACGCGAACGCACTCCCCCAGGACAACGAGATCTTTGACGCCGATCCGGCCGACGTGGCCGCCGACGGCCTGATCGATGCCGTCAGCGCCGCCGAAACGGAGGCGCTGCGCCTGCTGTCGGAACAGAAGGACAAGTACGTTCGGCTGTTCGCCGAGTTCGAGAACTTCCGCAAGCGCAGCGTGCGCGAACGTCAGGACGCCGAGCTCAAGGGTATGGGGCTGCTCATCACCGGGCTGCTCGACGCGCTCGACGATCTCGGTCGCGTGGCGCACGTCGATGCGGAGGTCACGCCGGCGCAGGCCATCGTCGATGGCGTCGAGATGGTCGAGAAGAAGGTGTTCAAGTCGCTGGCCGGTCACGGGCTCGAGGTGGTGAACCCCGAGGGCGAGGTCTTCAACCCCGCACGGCACGAGGCGCTCAGCGCCACGCCCGCCGCACTGCCCGAGGAAGACGAGCGCGTGGCGATGGTCTATCAGGTGGGCTACGTCTTCAACGGCCAGTTGCTGCGCCCGGCGCGCGTGGTCGTGAAGCAGTGGCACGGCTGAGGCGCTGATGGCGGCCAGCAAGGACTTCTACGCCGTCCTCGGCGTCCCCGACAAGGCGACGGCCGAGGAGCTCAAGAAGCAGTATCGCCGCCTGGCGAAGCAGTACCACCCCGACTCGAACAAGGGGGACCCCAAGGCGGCCGATCGCTTCAAGGAAATTTCCGAGGCGTACAACGTCCTCGGCGATGCGACCAAGCGCCGGCAGTACGACGAGATGCGGCGCCTGGGCGCGTTCGGTGATTTCGCGCGTCGTCCCGGCGGTGGATCCACAGGTGGCTATCAGGGCGGCGGTGCGCGTTCTGGGCCCCGGCCCGGCGCCGGGTCGCCGCCTCCCGGCTACAAGTTCGAGGACTTCGACGTCGGGGGGTTCGGAGGGCTGGGCGACCTGTTCAGTTCGATGTTTGGCGGCGGCGGCCAGAAGCCCAAGGCGAGCGAGCCCGAAAAGGGGCAGAGTATCGAGATCACCCTCGAGGTGCCGTTCCGTATTGCCACCGTTGGTGGCCGGGTTCCCATTGAACTCGACGTCAACGAGGAATGCGGCACCTGCAGCGGCACTGGCGCGGCCAAGGGAGCCAGGATCTCCGCGTGCCCCGAGTGCGGTGGGCGCGGGTCGATCGCGTTCGGGCAGGGGAGCTTTGCCGTCAGCCGCCCCTGTCCGATGTGCCTGGGCAAAGGGGCGTTGCCCAGCGAAAAGTGCGGGGTCTGCGGTGGGCACGGGGAATCACGCGCCAAGAAACGGGTGCTCATCACCGTGCCCGCGGGGACCGACACCGACGCCAAGATCCGGTTGAAGGGGCAGGGCGGCCGCGGCGTGCGCGGCGGTGCGCCCGGCGACCTGACGATCACGTTCAAGGTTGAACCCGACAAACTCTTCTCGCGCGATGGGCTCGACCTCATTGCGCTGGTGCCGGTGAACATCGCCCAGGCGACGCTCGGCTCCAAGGTCACCGTCCAGACGCTCGACGACAAGAAGGTGACCATCGCCATTCCCGCCGGCACCCCGAGCGGCAAGCGCTTCCGCGTGCGCGGGCAGGGGATCGACAAGGATGGCAAGAAGGGCGACCTGCTCGTCGAGGTGCGCATCGAGGCGCCGCAGGACCTGACGGTCGACGCAAAGGAAGCGATGGAAGTGTTCGCGGCGCGGGCGGGGTTGAAGTACTAGGGGGCGAGCGCACGATCGCACGAGCGCACGAGCGCTGCCGTCAGTCGATGAAGCCGCCGCCGAGCACCCGCGTGTCGTCGTAGAACACGGCGCTCTGCCCCGGCGAGATTGCGCTGACGGGTGAGAGCAGCGAGAGCGACACGGCGTCGCTGCGCACCGACTCCACGACGGCCGCCGCGAGTGGCGCCCGGTGCCTGATGCGCACCTGCACTGAATCGCCGGCGCGAGGCGGGGTATCCACCAGCCAGTTGACGCCGCTGGCCGATACGTGCGTGCCGAGCAGCGCGTCGCGCGGACCCACCACCACCTCGCGCGTCTCGGGGCGCAGTGCCACCACGTACATCGGCTCGCCCCATCCGCCGGGCAGTCCCTTGCGTTGGCCAATGGTGTAGCGGGCGAACCCCTCGTGCGCGCCGACCACGCGTCCCTTCATCGTCACGATGTTTCCCGGTCGCAGCGCCGGTGCGTCGTCGCCCAGTTCGCGGCGGAGGATCTTCACGTAGTCGCCATCGGGAACGAAGCAGATCTCCTGGCTCTCGGGCTTGTCGGCGACGCGTGGCAACGCGAGTTCACGGGCGAGGGCGCGCGTCTCGGGCTTGGTCATCGCGCCGACCGGCAGCAGCAGCCGCGGCACCACCTCGCGATTGATGCCCCACAGGAAGTACGTCTGGTCCTTGTTCTCGTCGAGTCCGCGATGCAACGCCCCGTCCACGATGCGCGCGTAGTGCCCGGTGGCCACGTACTGCGCGTCGATACCATCGGCCTTGGCCACAAGATCGTTGAACTTGGTGAACGTGTTGCACCGTACGCACGGGATCGGCGTGCGTCCGCGCGCATACTCGGCCACGAAGTCGGTGATGACGTCGCGGCGAAAGTGGTCCACCATGTTGAGCACGTAGTGCGGAATGCCGAGCAGCTCGGCCACGCGGCGTGCGTCACTGGTGGCGTCGAGCGAACAGCACGGGCGGTCGGGCAGGTCGCTGCCGTCCTCAAAGAGCTTCATGGTGACGCCCACGACGTCGTGGCCCTGGCGCACGAGCAGGGCGGCGGCGACCGAACTGTCCACCCCGCCCGACATGGCCACGAGGACCCGCGCCTTGGCCGGCATCTACCGTCTACCGTCGACCGTCTGGAAATTCCCCGCCAATCC
>CANNKR010000252.1 GCA_947504615.1 Gemmatimonadota bacterium
AGCAGGAAGCCGCGGCCGATGCCGCCCGTGACCCGGTCGCCGACGCGCACCTCGGCGCGTGATACCCGCTGAAGCAAGACTCGCATGGCGGGAAACTTACGCGCCCGGCCGGCGAGCGGCACCGCCAGCGGCATCGCGGCGGCACGACTGGTCAGCGATGGTCCCGGTACGGTATGATGTTCCGATGACGCACGAGAACCGCACCACTCGCCTGGTGCACAGCGGCAGGGCGCAGGGCATCGGCGGTGCGGCGCTGGGCGGGTTGTTCGGTATCCTGCTGCGGGTGGCGGGGATGATTCCCGTGGGCCCCATCTGGCTATCGGCGCTGCTCGGTGCGGCGGTGGGGGCGGCGATTTTTTCCACCGTCACGCACGCCGTGTTCAGCGGCAGCGAAGAACTGGCCAAACAGCTGACGTTTCCGGACGCCAAGGGCACCTATGCGCCGCAGTATTCGCACATCCAGGCGCTCGAGGTGCAGGAGAAGTTCGACGAGGCGCTCGCGGCGTGGCTCGTGGTGGCCGAGGAATGGCCGAACAATCCGTCGCCGCTGCTGCGTGCGGCCGACCTGCAACTGCGGCAGCTGGGCAACGCGCCCGCGGCCCTGGAACTGTTCGAGCGGGTGCGGCGCATGCCGGACGTCCGCGCGGAGCACGTGAAGTACGCGTCCCAGAAGATCATCGACATCCACCTGGCTCCCGGCGGTGACGAGGGGCGCGCGCTGGTGGAACTGCGGCGGTTCATCCACGCGTTCCCGGGCGGGCGCGAAGCCGAGGGCGCGCGGGCGGCCATCGCGCGGATCAAGGGACATACGCGAGACGCGGGAGCCTAGGGCTCCCGCGTCGTCGGCATCGTACCGTGCCTGCGCCTACTCGACCGTGACCGACTTGGCGAGATTGCGCGGCTGGTCCACGTTGGCCCCGCGCTTGACGGCGATGTAATACGCCAGCAGTTGCAGCGGAATGGACGCGAGCACCGGCATCAGGAGATCGACCGTCTCGGGAATGCGGAACTCGTAGTCCACCAGGCCCTTCAGCGCCGGCTCGTCGCGCGAGGTGATGGCAATGATGTTGCCCTTGCGCGCCTTCACCTCCTGGATGCTAGACACGACCTTGTCGAAGACGGCGTCGTGCGGCACCACGAAGACCACGGGCATCATCTCGTCGATGAGCGCAATGGGGCCGTGCTTCATCTCCGCGGCCGGGTACCCCTCGGCGTGGATGTACGAGATTTCCTTCAGCTTGAGCGCCCCCTCGAGGGCGACCGGGAAGTTCACGCCGCGGCCGAGGTACAGGAAATTCGGCGCCCGCTTGAACTCTTCGGCGATGTGTTCGATCTGCTCGGCCTGATCGAGCACCTGCTGGATCTGCGCGGGCAGCAGGGCCAGCGCCTGCGCCATCTCCATGCCGCGCACGACGGAGAGTCCGCGCTTGCGCGCGAGTTTCAGCGTGAACAGCGCCAGCGCCACCACCTGGCTGGTGAAGGCCTTGGTGGACGCCACGCCGATCTCTGGGCCGGCGTGCAGGTAGATGCCGCCGTCGTCCTCGCGCGCAATGGTCGAGCCGACGACGTTCACGAGCCCCAGCGTGCGGGCACCGCGCCGCTTGGCCTCGCGCATCGCGGCCAGCGTGTCCGCCGTCTCGCCGGACTGCGAGATCACGATGCACAACGTCGTGTCGGTGACGATCGGGTTGCGGTAGCGGAACTCCGACGCGTACTCCACTTCCACGGGGATCCGGCACAGCTCCTCGATCAGGAGTTCGCCGATCAGCGCCGAGTGCCACGAGGTGCCGCACGCGGTGATGATGATGTTGTCGATCGCCATCAGCTGTTCGTGCGACAGGTTCAGGCCGCCCAGCTTGGACGTGCCATCATCGATGATCAGGCGGCCGCGCATGGTGTTCTCCACCGTCTGCGGCTGCTCGAAAATCTCCTTCAGCATGAAGTGCGCGTAGCCGCCGCGCTCAATGGCGCCAACCTCCCAGTCGATCTTGTCCACGTGGCGCGCCAGCGGCATGGCGTTGACGTCGAGCACGCGGTAGCCATCGCGGTCGACCACGGCGACGTCGCCATCGTCCAGGTAGACCACCTGCCGGGTGTGGGCAAGGATGGCCGACGCGTCGGACGCCACGAAGTACTCGTGCTCGCCGATCCCCAGCAGCAGCGGACTTCCCTTGCGGGCAGCCACGATCTTGCCGGGATCGCGACTGGAGACGACGGCCAGCCCGTAGGTCCCTTCGATCTTCTGCAGCGCCATGATGACGGCTTCCTCGAGCGAGCCTGCGAACAGTTCCTGCACGAGGTGCGCCACGACCTCGGTGTCGGTGTCGCTGCGGAACTCGTAGCCGACATCCTGAAGCGCCGTCTTGAGCGTGTTGGCGTTTTCGATGATGCCATTGTGCACCACGGCCACGCTGCCGTCGGCGCTCAGGTGCGGATGCGCGTTCCGTTCCGTCGGCGGGCCGTGCGTGGCCCAGCGCGTGTGTCCAATGCCCACGTGGCCGGACACCGGCTCCTTGAGCAATGCCGCCTCGAGCCGCGCAATCTTGCCGGCCGCCCGTCGCGTCGTGATCGACGTGCCGTCGAGCACTGCCACGCCCGCCGAGTCGTAGCCGCGATACTCCATGCGCTTGAGTCCTTCAAGCAGGAAGGGCGTGGCCGCCTTGGCGCCGATATAACCGATAATGCCGCACATGCGTGACTCTCTCCAGCCAAGGGGTGTTCAGCGCGCGAACTTCGCCAGCAGTTCCCGTCCACGCTCCACCAGCGCGCGCGCGGCGTCGAGCGTCGGGGCCTCCGCGATCACGCGAACGATCGGTTCGGTCCCCGAGGGACGGACGTGGACCCAACGGTCGGGCCAGCCAAGCCGCAGTCCGTCCTGTGTGTCGGCCGCCGCGTCGGGGAACGCCGCGCGCAGCGCGGCATACACGGCGTCGAGTGGCACGGCCGGTCGATCGAGCTTGTCCTTGATGATGGCGTAGCGCGGGTACTTTGCGACCACCGCCGACAGCGGTTGGCGCGCATCGACCAGCATCTGGAGCAGCAAGGCCACGCCGAGCGGCGCGTCACGCCCCAGATGCAGTTCGGGGAGGATGACCCCGCCATTTCCTTCGCCACCGATCACGGCACCGGCGGCGCGCATGGCCGTGGCGACGTTGACCTCGCCCACCGGCGCACGATGCACCGTCACCCCCGCTTCGGCGGCCTGATCGTCCACCACCAGGCTGGTCGAGAGGTTCGTGACCACCGGCCCCACCTTGTGCCGCAGCACCACGCGCGCGGCGAGCGCCAGGGTGTAATCCTCGCCGATCGCCCGGCCGGTCTCGTCCACCAGCGCGAGGCGATCAACGTCAGGATCCGTGGCAAAGCCGATCTCGGCGCCCGAACGTTTCACCAGGTCGCAGAGCGGTCCCAGGTTCTCGGGGATGGGCTCCGGCGGGCGCGGGAAGCGGCCGTCGGCCTCGAGCTCGATGGCCTCGACGGTGCAGCCCAGCAACTCGAGCAGGCGCGGAATGATGATCCCGCCTGCCCCGCGACAGGCATCGTACGCCACCCGAAATTTCCGCGCGCGAATGGCCTCGACATTGATCATCGGCAGCGCGAGGACCGCTTCGAGATGCCGCGTGACCGCGTCACCGTCAAAGCGCGTCACGCCCAGCTTGTCCCACGTGGCATACGGGATGTCGGCAATGAGCGCGCGCATCGCAATGCCGTCAGCCGCGCTCAGGAACAATCCGTCGGCGCCGATGAACTTGAGCGCATTCCACTCGATGGGATTGTGGCTGGCCGTGATGCCCAATCCCCCGGCCGCGCGGTGATGTTCTACCGCCATCTGCAGTGTGGGCGTGGTGGTCACGCCCAGATCAATGACGTCGGCGCCCACCGACTCGAGCGCCGCACGCGCCACCTGATGAAAGAGCGGGCCAGAGACCCGGCTGTCACGTCCAAGCACGACGGCAGTTCCCTTGCCGGTGGCCAGCGCCCAGGCGCCGAACGCGGCAGCGTAGCGCGCAAAGACCTCGGGGGAAAGCCCGAACCCGACGCGTCCCCGGATGCCGGAGACGCCAATCATAAGACGTGGATCGTTCATGGGTGAAAACTGGGGGGAGGCGGGCGTGGACGGTAGACGGTGGACTGTAGACGGTAGACGGTAGACGGGAGATGGGGGGTGGCCTCTTTCTGCCGGGCCCGCACATCCCTATCCTCCGGCGGACGGTTCCGCCCACGCCCGTCTACCGTCTACCGTCTACCGTCTCCGTTTCGTGTCCAACCCCCTTTCGCTCCTCCCCTTCGCGATGGCCGCCGGCGGCGCTCGCATCGACGACGCGCCGGCCGCCGCACTGGTCGCGGCGGGGTTCGCGCTGCTGCAGCGCTCGGCACCGGTCGTG
>CANNKR010000253.1 GCA_947504615.1 Gemmatimonadota bacterium
CCACGCGCGCCCAGCGCGTGGCGCGCCGCTCCTGCCGCTGCAACTCGCGCGTGATCGCACGCCAGTCGCGCTGCATCGACGCCGCATCGTGGTAGCGCAGTTCGGGCTCCGGCTTGAGCGCCAGACGCAGCCATGATGCCAGCTCGTCAGGGAACGCCGACAAGTCCAGCTTGCCCGCCAACTGGTGCGCCAGAATCGTGCGCGCATGACCGCCGCCGAACGGCAGTTCGCCCGTGAGCGCAAACATCACGATGCCCGCCACCGCGAAGAGGTCGCATCCCACGCCCTGCGCCTCGCCCAGCAACTGCTCGGGCGCGGCAAAGGCGGGCGTGCCCGACGCACCCGTCTTGTCATCGCCCAGGGCATTGGCAATGCCGAAATCCGACAGGCGCCACCGGCGATAGCGGTCGATCAGGATATTCGCGGGCTTCAGGTCGCGGTGAATGATGCCGTGCGCATGTGCCAGCACCAGCCCGTCGAGCACGGAGTCCACCTGCGGCGCGATCTCGTTGAACGTGCGCGGCCCCTGCCGGGCCACGAGGTCGGCCACTGATCCCTCGTCCTCGAGCTCCATGATGTACCACGACACGTCGCCCTTGGAGTCCCAGTCGTAGATCGGCACGATGGCCGGATGCTGCAACTGCGCCGCCAGGCGCGCCTCGCGCCGGAAGCGCGCGACCGCGTCCTCGTTCCGCGCGATGTTGGGGTGCAACATCTTCAACGCCACCTCGCGCTCGAGCGACAGGTCACGGACGCGCCACACCGAACCGAACTGTCCCGCACCCAGCGCGGCGAGCACTTCGTAATCGTCTCCCGTGGCCCACCGCAGGCGATCCTCCTCCGACACCGCGCGATACTCGCCGCTCGACTGGTCCACGCCCACCACCAGCGGCGTACTCGTCCCCGAAATGCGTTCGATGTGCCGCAGCATCGCCGGCAGGTTCGCAAAGCGGTCGCCCGGCAGCGGCGCCAGCGCGCGGTCGATCAGCTCGGCCACGCTCGCCGGACAGTCCGGGCGCACCCAGCGAATGGGGGGCACCTCGGTGCGCGGCGGCAGCTCGCCCGTGAGAATGGCGAAGCAGACGGCGCCCAGCTGCCATTGGTCGCTCGCCGGCGTCGGCGTCCACGGCCCCTTCGACAACTCGGCCGGCATCGGCGCCCACCGGGGATCGGGCTGCACCCCCACCGGCATCTCGTCGCGCGACACGGCCCACTGCCACCCCAGGAGGTACAAGCGCCCCGTCGGCGTCACGTAGATGGTGTCGGGCGACACCGCGCCGTGCATCGCGCCGGCATCGTGCAGGTACGCCAGCGCCGAGCCGGCGGCGCGCAGCACACGCAGCATGTACGGGACGGTCTCGGTGCCGATGCGGCGCAGGCGCGCACCCACCGTTTCGCCCGCCACCCAGCGCCGCAGGTACCCGGGGCCGCGACGACTGTCGCGAAACGGCATCCAGTAGTGATACGTCGTCGGCACGCTGGGATGATTGCGGTGTGCCAGGTGCCGCGCCTCGGCGAAGAGCCACGGCGTGTGCGCCGGGTCGGGTGCCGTGACCAGCGCCAGCGATCGCCCGAACGCGTCGATCAACTCCATCGAGTGCCGGTAGGGCGTGTACATCCCCTCGTTGCCCCAGCGCCAACCCGGCGGGAGCTCCCAGCGATCGAGATGCGGCGGGATACCCGTCGTGATCTGCTGCAGTGGTGTAGTGGCGAGAGGATTCATGGCGTGCATGAAATCTGTCAGGACGGGCTCCGGGGAACCAGCCTGATCGTCACCGCCGTCCCCTCGCCCACCGTGCTGGCCACCTCGATGCCCCCGCCCCACCCTTCGATGAGGCGTCGGCTGATCGCCAGTCCGAGGCCGCTGCCGCTCGTGCGTGTCGAAAAATGCGGCTCGAAGATCCGCGGCAGCACGTCCGCGGCAATCCCGTGGCCGTCGTCGCGCACTACCAGGCGCACGCTCCCCTCGCCCTTGGCCACCGACACGCGTACATGCGCGCTGCCGGCGTGCCGCGCGTTTTCCAGCACGTTCAACAGGACCTCGCGCAGTTCGGGTTCGCGCGCCATCGCCATCACCGCCGACGCCACGCCGTCCACGCTCCACTCGACGTCGCCCGCACCCAGTTGCTCCAACTTGACTACGTCCTCCACCACACCCGCCACGTCCACCGCGCCGGGCGCCGGCTGCTCCTCGGGGACCGACCCGTACCGGCTGAAGGCGCGCGCGATCTCGTCCAGCCGGTCGATCTCGGCGAGCATCCGGTCCACGTTCTGCTCGAGCACCTCGTCAAAGTCCACGCGCGGGTCGCGGCGCGCCCGCCGCAAGTGCTGCATCCCCAGCCGCATCGGCGTCAGCGGATTCTTGATCTCGTGCGCCACCTGCCGCGCCATCTCGCCCCAGGCCAGCACGCGCTGCGCGCGCGCCAGTTCGCTGACGTCATCCAGCGTGAGCACCGCCCCGCGCGCGCCGCGCAGCAACCGTGTGAGCCGCGCATGCAGCTGCACGCCCGCCGGACGCTCCACGTCGAACTCCTCCTGCTCCGACGACCCCGCCAGGAACCGACGCAACCGCTCCGCCAACGGCGCGTCGAGCACGCCGTCGGCGAGCGTACCCGGCACCGCCCCCGGCGGCAGCAGGGCGACGGCCCGCGGATTGACGAGCGAGATTCGCCCGTCCGCGTCCACCGCCATCACGCCGCTGGCCACGTCACGCAGCACGGCGGACAGCCGCCGCTCCGCCGCCTCCAGCGCCTCGCGACTCGCGCTGAGGTCGGCCGCCATTCGCCGGAACGCGGCAAACACCGGCTCGAACTCCACCGGCGGCGTGCCATCCGGCAACGGCTCGCGCGCGCCGCTCGCTACCGCCAGCGCGCCGCGGCGCAACGTGTCGATCGGGCGCGCGAACGTGCGCGCCGCAAAACCGCTCAGCCAGAAGGCGGCAATCGCGCCGAGTGCCGTGACCACGAGCACCAGTATCGCCAGGTCGCGGCGGCGGCGGTCGAGCGCGAGTTCGTCGCTGCGTGCGGGAGCCGAGAGGACCAGACGCACCCCGTTGGGATCGACCGCCGCGCGATACCCGAACCGCACACCCATGCCGTTCACCGACTCGTCCTTGCCGGCGAGCAACTCGTCGATGTCACCGAAGGAGTGCACCACTGATGGCGGGAGCAGTCGCCCAACCGGCGCGAGGGCGTCATACAATGGGTCACTCGTGCCGATCAGCAATCCGTCGGCATACAACAGCAGCGGCGTCTCGAATCGCGCCCCCGCCACGGCCAACTGCACGCTGTCCGACGACGCCGCCACGTTGCGCAGCGTCTCGCGCACCAGCAGGTCGCGACTCTGCCGGTCGTCGTCCTGCAGGCGGCGATACGACCACGCCGCAAAGCCGCCCGCGGGGAGCACGAAGAACGCAAACAACGCCAGCGACAAGCGCAACCGGTAGCTGCGTGGCCATCCGCGGACGCGCGCACGCAGCCAGCGACCGGCGGTCCCCTCGGCCGCGAACAGCAGGCCCCAGAGCGTCGCCACCACCAGCAGGTCCACCAGCACCAGCAGCGCCCCGCGCGGCGCCAGCACATCGAGTCCGCGCAGTTCCACGCGCGCATGCACCCGCGCCGTGCCGGCGTCCCCCGCCGGGAGCACCCAGTCGCCGTGCAGTTCGTCGGCGCGACGCGTCCAGCGCTGTCCCGTCTCGACCGCGCCCCGCGGGTCACTCAGCTGCAGCGTATACGGGGGTTCGGCGTTGGGCGGCTGGGCCAGACCCAGCAGGGCGATGAACGGATCCGAAGGCACCAGCTTGGTGCGCGGTGAGATGACCACGGTCGTCACCGTACGACCCGCATGCGGCACGGCGAGGACCATTTGCGCCACGGGAGCGGCGGCGGTCTGGCGCAGCACCGGCTGGCGCAGCCGCAGCGCCTCCACCGCGAAGGCCTCCAGCCCGGACGTGGTCCCCGAGGCCATCGCCACGCGCAGGTCGGCGACGGGGCGCGCCGTGGAATCCCACACCGTGAGCTCCGCGGGGAATCCTGCGGCACCCAGTTCACTTGACGCGTAACGCGCCAGCAACCCCGCACGGCTCGGCAGCGGGGCGTCCGCGGCGAGGTCGCCGGCCAGTCGTTGCAGCAGCGACGTGGCATACGGATCAGACCCACCCAGCCCCGCCACGTCATGCTCCGCCAGTTGTACGCGCTGCCGAACGGAGGCGGCCCAGACCAGCGTGACCGCGCCGCAGGCCGCCACAAATGCGGTGCGCCAGAAGGCGCGACGCGCCCGGCGAACCAGCGCCAGCGCGGCGATGGCCCCG
>CANNKR010000254.1 GCA_947504615.1 Gemmatimonadota bacterium
ATATCCTGTACATCGAAGTCGTACGCGTGCGATGAAGTAACGGCCGCCCGGAGTTCATCGCTCGAAGCCCTGGGCGGTACGGCTGGCGATGTTTGCCGTAGTGTTTGCCGGTCCATGCGTGCCAATGGTGACGAACGCGGTCAATACGAACCAACGCCGCACTCTGAGAAGGGGTCTTCAGAGTGCGGCGTCTTCGAATTATGAGTCCGCTGCTCTAACCACTGAGCTAAGGGCCCGGCTGTCGTTCTGCCTGGGTGGAGGATACGTTTTTCCCGCGTCGTTTCAAGGTCTGCCGCGGACTGACGTACCGCGCCCACCCCAATCCGGGTCTCGATGATGGATCGCTCCGCCGCCCTTCGCACGCTCGCCCTTCCGTTCGTCGCGGCGCTCGTGCCCGCAGTCCTAGGCGCCCAGGGCGCGCCGCGCCCCATGACGTGGCTCGACGTCCAGAACATGCGGCAGGCCAGCGCGCCCGCGCCCAGCCCCGACGGGCGCAGCGTGCTCTACACGCTAACCACGCCCGACTGGAAAGAAACGCGGCGGCAGAGTGACATCTACCTCGTCAACACGCAGCAAGGCGTGGCGAGCACGCGCCGGCTCACGTTCACGGCCGACAAGAGCGAATCATCGCCCACGTGGACGCGCGACGGGCAATGGTTTGTGTTTGTGAGTGATCGTGATGCGCCGGCCGCTGGCGCTGCAGGCGCAGCCACGCGTGGCAGCACGCTGCCCACCTCGGGCTCGGGCATGCCGTACTTTCCGCCGGCCGTGGGCGTGCCGGGCGGCGGGTCGAACCAGCTGTACATCATGCGCCCCGACGGCGGGGAAGCGCGCAAGATTACCGATGCCACGCCCGGCGGCGTGACGGGCTTTGCGTTCTCCGCCGATGGCAAGTGGCTGGTGTATCGCGCCGGGCGCGCACAGGCCGAGCAGTTGTTTGCGCTGAGCGTGGCGGCGGTGGAGGCTGGCGATTCGGCCAAGCCCGTGCAGATCAGCAAGCATCCCACGGGTGTGGGGCTGTGGAAGATCTCGCCGGATTCCAAGCGCATCTACTTTGCCGCGGCCGACACGCTGGATCCCGACGCGCGCCTGCGCCTGGAGAACCGGTTCGACGTGCGCATCCGCAACATGGAAACTCCGCTGTACAGCCTTTGGGCGCTCGACGTGGCCAGCCGCAAGACGACGCGACTCACGCGCGACACCACCTACAGCGTGGGCGACCTCACCATCTCGCCCGACGGCAAGTATCTGGCGTACCACGGACTCTCGGCCAGCCGGTACGAGCGCAACATCCTCGAGCAGAATCTCTACGCCGACCTGTATCTGCTCGATGTCGCGAGTGGCAGCGTGGAGCGGCTGACGAAGAACGCCGAGGCGCAGGAGAGCGCGCCCAGTTTTTCGCCCGACGGCAAGACCATTGCATTCAGCGCGACGGACGAGTTCATCATGCGGCACAGCGGGCGCGTGTACCTGCGCGACGTGTCGGCCAAGGGTGGCGTGTTCAAGAAGCTGGGCGCGGGCTTTGACGGCGACGTGTCGATCGGCTGGTGGAGCAAGGACGGCGCGACGATCTACTTCAACGAGGGCGTGAAGGCCACGGAACAGGTGATGGCGCTCGACCTTGCCGCCAACACGGTGCGGCCGATCACCACCGACAAGGCGAGCACGCGCGCTCAGCAGGACGAGGAGAGCGGGCGCATTTTCATCACGCGCAGCGATCCGTTGACGCCAACGACGACGTACACCGTTGCGGCGGCGAGTGACCTCGGCAATCGCGCGGCGTGGGTGCAGCTGACCGACGCGAATCCGTGGACGCGGCAGCTCGCGCTGGGCGCGTCGGACGAGATCACGTGGAAGGGCAAGGACGGCACGCCGGTGGGTGGCGTGCTCGTGAAGCCCGTGGGCTACGTGCAAGGCAAGAAGTATCCGCTGATCGTCTCCATTCACGGCGGCCCGCAGGCGGCGGACGTGCTGGGCTTCAACGGCGGCTACGGCTCGCAGGTGTATGCCGGGGCAGGCTACATGGTGCTGATGCCCAACTACCGTGCCTCGACGAACTACGGCAACAAGTTCGCCATCGAGAGCCAGGGTGACTACTTCACCAAGGGCTATCAGGACATCATGGCGGGCGTCGATTACCTCATCGCCACGGGCATGGTGGACAGCACGCAGATGGGCGTCCTGGGCTGGAGCGCGGGCGGTCACTGGTCCAACTGGATTCTGACGCACACCAACCGCTTCAAGGCGATCTCCACGGGAGCCGGCGTCTACAATTGGATCTCGATGTGGGGCGAGAGTGACACGCAGCGCGGACGGCAGTGGTACCTGGGCGACAAGATGTACTGGGACGATCAGGCGAGCTGGTGGCGGCAGTCGCCGGCGGCGTACATCAAGAACGCCAAGACGCCGACGATGATCCACGTGGTGGACGGCGACCCGCGCGTGCCGCGCCCCGAGAGCGAGAACCTGCACATGGCGCTCAAGAAGCTGGGTGTTCCCACGGAGTTCTATGTGTACCCCGGCGGGACGCACGGCATCCCGGACGCGCGCAACGCGTTGCTCAAGAGCACGGCCGAGATGGCGTGGATGGACTACTGGGTGCGCCACAGTGGGCGCAAGTTCTCCTGGCGCGACGTGCTGAGCACGGTCGAGGAACCGAAGCCGTAGCGGAAGGTTGGGCGTCGGTGCCCCGTCACGACACGAGGGGCACCGATGTTCCGTTGCGGCCGCCGCCGGCCGCAGACTGCCGTGTACTTACGCCTGGTTCGCGTCGAACGCGTCGAGCACTTCGGCGGGTGTCACCGTCGCCGCGCCGAGCTTGCCCACCTCAACACCTGCCGCGAAGTTGGCGATCTCTGCGGCTTCCAGCGGCGTCGCCCCCGCCGCGAGCATCGCCGCGAGATACGCACTGACGGTGTCGCCCGCGCCCACAACATCGTAAACCTCGCGGGCGGTGGTGGCGATTCGATCAACCGCGACGGCGGCCGTGGGCCGTCCGCCGGCCGTCGTACGATGAACGAGCGCCATCCCCTTTTCACTCAGCGTCAGGAGCAGGTTGTTGACGCCGAGGCGCTCGAGAACTTCCGGGAGCGCGTCGGGATGGTCGAGGTCCACAGCCGCGCCGAGTGCGGCTTCGAGTTCGCGGCGGTTAGGCTTGAAGACCGTGGCGCCGGCGTAGGCGAAGAAGTTGCGGTACTTGGGATCGACGACAATGGGGATCCCCTTGGCGTTGGCGCGCGCGATGGCGTGCGCGATCACGGAGACAACGAGCACGCCCTTGTTGTAGTCCTCGAGGATCAGCGCGTCGGCGTCGGCCACGGCGCGGTCGACGGCGGCCAGCAGGGCCTCGACCTCGACGCCCCAGCAATCGGCGTCGACTTCTTCATCCACGCGAATGAGCTGCTGCGCCCGCGCGAGGACGCGGGTCTTGGTCGTGGTCGGACGCCCGGTGTTCACGAGGCCGCGCGTCTCGCCGCCGAGTGCGCCGAGCATCTCCCGCAGCCGCGTGCCGGCCGTGTCGTGGCCCACGACAGCGACCAGCTCCACGTGCGCCCCGATGGCTGCGACGTTCTGGGCCACGTTGGCCGCGCCGCCCAGGGCGTCCTTGCGCTCGCGCACGCGGACTATGGGGACTGGCGCCTCGGGGGAGACGCGATCGACGTCACCATGAAGATAGACGTCGAGCATGGCGTCACCGATGACGGCGATGCGCAGGGTGGAGGCTTTCGCGAGCAGCTGTTCGAGACGGGTGCGAAGCACGTGGGGAGTCGGGTGCGAGTTGGGGATGTTGCCACACGTCTGAAATGTGACAGGCACGCACGCGGCGCGCCATATTGTCGCGTGCTCTACTTCGTCCTCGCCCTTGCCCTCCTCGGCATTTCCACCAGCGGGCCGCTGGCGCGCCTCAGCGCGTCGCCGCCTCTGGCCATTGCCACGTGGCGACTGGGCTTCTCGCTGCTCATTGTCGCAGTGCCACTGCTCATCACGGGCGGATGGCGGCAATGGCGCACGCTGCAGCGGAAGGACTTCGCCATCGCGATGGCCGCCGGCGCGTTTCTGGCGGTGCATTTCTGGAGCTGGATCGCATCGCTCGGCATGACAAGCGTGGCCGCGTCGGTGCTGCTGGTGAACCTGCATCCGGTGGCGATGATTGCGGGGTCAGCGCTGTGGCTCGGCGAACGGCCCACGCGACGCCAGATCGGGGGGACGGCGATCGGATTGTGCGGGGCGGTGGTCATTGCGGGGGGGGATTTGATGGGGTTGGGTTCGGTGGTGGGTTCGGGGTTGGGGG
>CANNKR010000255.1 GCA_947504615.1 Gemmatimonadota bacterium
CCGGTTGCCCGCGTCGCGCTTGAAGCGCGCAAGCTGCGCATCGGCCACGCTCTCGCCGGTCAACGACAGCGCCCACAACACCACGCCCGCGATTTCTGTGGCGCGTCCAAAGGGCGAGGCATCACGCGCCATGAGAAGGAACGGCACGCTCAGCGCCACATCCACGACACCCTGCATCATGAAGAAGCGCAGAAAGCGCGCGCTCAGGTCGGTCTTCCACTCGGCGCGCATCGTCAGGTAGCGCGGGTCTTCGGGGCCGCTGGCTACGCGCTTCGCGATGTGCACCGCCAGGCGAATACCCCACAGCCCGCCAACTACCGCGACCAGTGCCCGCCGAGTGATGTCTCCGGGCATGACCCACGCATACCACAGCGCGAGGACCGCGAGATTCCCCGCCCAGAACGCGTCCACCCAACTGGCCTTGTCGGTTGCCCGATAGACCAGCCAGGCCACGAGCATCAACCCGGCGGCAATTCCCAGCGCAATCATTAGATGGATCCCGATACTCACGCGCACCCCCCACAGATAGACTGGCCCGCCACGCGAACAGGCGGGATGTTTATCCCGCCCCTCACCCCACCAAACGCTCCGCCACCGTCCATGGTGCCACGCTCGTCATGATCATTCGACGCACGCTCTTCCTGCTCAGCCTCGCCGCACTCGCCGTCTCGTCGTGCTCGCGCGCACCCTCAGGTGGCGCCGCCGCATCGCACGTCCGGGTCGGACCACCCAACGGATCACTCGTCGTCGTTGGGGGCGGCAATATGGGCCCTGAGATCCTGCGGCGCTTCGTCGAACTGGCCGGCGGCCCCGAGGCTCCCATCGTGGTCATCCCCACGGCGGGAGAAGATTCAGTGTATCCCGCCAACTGGAGCGGGCTCAACGGATTGAAGGCCGTGGGAGCCACCAACCTGGTCATCCGTCACACCAAAGACCGGAAGGTGGCGGAAAGCGATTCGTTTTTGGCGCCCATTCGCGTCGCCCGCGGGGTCTGGTTCCCCGGCGGTCGGCAATGGAAGCTCGTCGATTCCTATTCGGGTACGCAAGCCGAGAAGGAACTGCACGCCGTGCTCAGGCGTGGCGGTGTCATTGGCGGCACGTCCGCCGGTGCTTCAATCCTCGCCAGCTATCTCGTGCGCGGCGCGCGCGAGGGCAACACGATCATGATGGCCAAGGGCTACGAACAGGGCTTCGGCTTTCTGCGTGGCGTGGCCATCGACCAGCACGTCGTCGCCCGCAATCGCCAGACAGACTTGCAGGAGGTCATCAAGGCGCACCCCGACCTGCTCGGCGTCGGCCTCGACGAAGGCACCGCACTTGTCGTGCAGGGTGACCAGGGCGAGATCATCGGTCGCGGCAAGGCGTTCGTCCACAACGGACGCGATGGCACCGACCCGGGGTTCCCGTATCGCGTGCTCCTTCCCGGGGACCGCTTCGACCTCTCCACACGACAAGTCACCAACCGAGCCGCGGACGACACGCCGTTGAGCGAAGCGTTCGTCGACTCGCTCTTTGCCGATTTCAACACGGCGGCCACGCCGGGCGCCGCCGTGCTCGTGGCCATGGACGGCAAGATCCTGCTGAGCAAGGGCTATGGGCTCGCCGACCTCGAGGCGCGCGCTCCCGTCACGCCGCACACCAATTTCCGGCTTGCCTCGGTCACCAAGCAGTTCACCGCCATGGCGGTCATGCTGCTGGTGCAGGACAAGAAGCTGCGGCTCGACGAAACGCTCGCCGATGTCTTCCCGGACTTCCCTGCCTACGGCCGGCGCATCACCGTGCGCCACCTCCTCACGCACACCAGCGGCCTGCGGGACTATGAGGACTTCGTCCCGGATTCTCAGGCCACGCAAGTGCTCGACGCCGACGTGCTCCGACGCATGGCATCGCTCGATTCCACCGACTTCGCGCCGGGCACACGGTTCCGCTACAGCAACTCGGGCTTCGCCGTGCTCGCGATGGTCGTCGAGAAGCGCGCGGGCGTGAGCTTCGCCGAGTTCCTCAAGTCACGCATCTTCGACCGCGTGGGCATGCCGTGGACCGTCGCGCGCGTGGATGGGCGCGCCGCGGTGCAACGCCGCGCCTATGGCCACACCCGCCGCGATGGCGCCTGGGCGCGTACCGACCAGAGCAGCACCAGCGCCGTGCTCGGCGATGGTGGCATCTATTCGTCGGTCTCCGAGCTCTACCGATGGAGCCACGCGCTCGAAACGCGCGAACTGCTCGGCGATTCCCTGCGCGCACTCATTTTTCAGCGGGGCAACAAGTCCGACAGCGCCGGCGTGGACTACGGCTTTGGCTGGTACCTGGAAACGAAACACGCGCTCCCCCGCACCCGCCACACCGGCAGCAGCATCGGCTTCAGAAATGCCATCATTCGCTACCCCACGCTCGGCGCCACCATCATCGTGCTCACCAACCGGGCAAACGCCAATGCCGGCGCGATGGCTGACAAGATCGCCGATCGGCTCACCGCCGTGACGCGGGACCCGCGATGGACCGGGCAGCAGAGTGGCGTGACGGCTTCGTTCCGTGGACTCAGCGCCGTCACCGACCTCGTGGCGTGGGCGGGCGGCAGCCGCGGCACCGTGTTGCGCACCATCAATGGCGGCGCACGCTGGGAACCGGTGCCGGTGGCCGGCGCCGAGTCACTCGACTTCCGTGATGTGCACGGCGTGAGCGCCAAGGTGGCGTATGCCATGAGCGCGGGGCCCGCCGAGCAGGGGCAGGCCCGCATCTACAAGACACTTGATGCCGGAAGCACCTGGACGCTCCAGTGGAGCGACACCACCAAGGGCGTCTTTCTCGACGGCATGGCGTTCTGGGACGCCACGCACGGGGTCGCATTCAGCGATCCCATCAACGGCAAGCTGGTCATCCTGCGCACCGAGGATGGCACGACTTGGCAGACGGTCGACCCCGCGAACATCCCGCCGGTGCTTCCCGGTGAAGCAGCGTTCGCCGCCAGCGGCACCAGTATCGCGGTGCAGGGGCGGAGCAATGCGTGGATCGCCACCGGTGGCGGACGCGAGGCGCGCGTCTTCCGCACGACCGATGGCGGACGCAGTTGGCAGGTGTCGGGCGCCGGCATTCCTGCGGGGCCCAGCGCCGGCTTCTTCGGTATCGCCTTCGCCGACGCGCATCGTGGCATCGCGGTGGCCGGCGACTACAACATCGCGCGCAGCAACGGCGACGTGACCATGATGACCCGGGACGGCGGCGTCACCTGGTCGCGGGCATCATCGTGGCCGGCGCAGGGCATCACTGGTGGTGTGGTGGCCGTGCGCGGATCCAGCAAGCCGCTCTTTGCCGCCGTCGGTGCATACGGCACCGCGTTCAGCGCCGACTTCGGCGCCACGTGGACGCACGGAGATACGCTGACGCTCTACGCCATCGACTTTGCATCCCGAAACGCCGGGTGGGCCGTCGGCCCGCGCGGTCGCATCGTGGCCTTCAAGGGAACCGCTCCGTGACCTACGATCTCAAGTCGCTGCAGATGCCCACGCTCGGTCCGGGCGGCATTCGGGCGCTCAACGTCGTCGCCGGCAATGCACTCGTCGGCGATGCCCTCGTGGCAAAGTTGCGCCGCGACGCCGGGCTCGCCGCACTCACGGCGATGCCCATTGCCGAAGCACCCACCTTCACGCCAGCTCTCCCCGACACATCGCCAATACTCCCTGCCCTCGACGCCCGCGAGGACGATGCGCGCGCGGGATTTCGTTTTCCCACCATCGCCGACTATCACGCGGCCTACCGCAACGGCACGCTCACGCCCCTCGATGTCGCCGAACGCTTTCTGGCCCGGTGGGAGGAGAGCGAGAAAGCCGCCCCCGCCCTGCGCGGGTTCATCTCCATGCGGCGCGACGATATTCTGGCACAGGCCCGGGCCTCCACGGAACGGTGGCGGTCACGAAGCCACCTCGGCGTGTTCGACGGCGTCCCGATAGCCGCCAAGGATGAAATCGACCAGGCCGGCTACGTCACGACCATCGGCACCAAACTGTTCGAGGGCACGCCCCCGGCCGCGCTCGATTCCACCGCCGTCGCGCGCCTGCGCGCCGTGGGCGCCGTGATGGTCGGCAAGGCGAACATGCACGAGATCGGCATTGGCGTCACGGGCTTCAACCAGCACCACGGCTCGGCGCGCAATCCGTAC
>CANNKR010000256.1 GCA_947504615.1 Gemmatimonadota bacterium
AGGCGTACATCGGCTTGCGGGTGATCAGGGCGCCCAGTGGACGCCCCCGACAGGTGCACATGGGTTGCTTGGGCGGGCAGAGGCACGACGATGCCCACTCCCGAAACGCCAGCTTGACGAGCCGGTCCTCCCCGGAGTGGTAGGCGATCACTGCGAGGACTCCCCGCGGGGCCAGTCGGTCACGGAGCGCCGGGAGTGCGCGGGCCAGTCCGCCGAGTTCGTCATTGACGGCGATACGGACAGCCTGAAACAGGCGCGCGAAGTCGCCGGGGCCACTGCGGGGGCCGAGCACTTTGCGGATGGCGCCCACCAGATCGTCGCTGATGGCGAACGGGCGATGTCCGCGGCGATGATCGACTTCGCGCGCCAGGCGACCGGCGTGCGGTTCGTCGCCGTATTCCTTGAAGGCTTTCGTGAGATCCTCGACGGACGCCTCGTTGAGAAACTCGGCGGCCGAGCGATCCGACCCTTCCATGGCCATGCCGAGCGGAGCGCCTTCGCGGAACGAGAAGCCGCGACTCGCATCGTCGAACTGGTGGGACGAAACGCCGAGGTCGAGGAGGATGGCGTCGAACGTCGCATCGGCAGGCAGCAGGTCCGCCACGTCGGCGTAGTTCCCCTGCACCACATGGAACCGCCCGGCGTCACTGGCGGCGCGCAGTCGCGCCGACGCCTCGGCGATCGCGGCCGGGTCACGATCGATCCCCGTCACGTCAGTAATGCCGGCGTCGAGCATGGCCGCACTGTGCCCGCCCCCGCCCAACGTGCCGTCAAGCGCGCGCGTCGCGCCGGCAAAGAGATCGAGGATCTCCTCAACCAGCACTGGTGCGTGGTAGGCGGAATCGAAGCGGGTGGTCACAGTGGGCAGGTGGCGAGACGCATTCTTTAGACGAAGGAGAATGCGAGGCGAAACGGACGTGCCCCGCTGGAAAGGCAGCAGACGCACTCCCGTGCTCGCCACTGGCACCGATCGCAAAACGGGCGGCCAGTTGGCCGCCCGTTCTGTCGTAATCTGTCGTTCTCTGTCGTGGTCTGTCGTACTCTTACTTGCAATACGCCTTTGCCATCTGGTCCGCACCGGTCATGATCTGCGGAATGATCGGCATCAGCTGGGCGACCGCCGCGCCGGCAACCTTGCCGCCGCGGGCCACGTTGAGTTGCGACATCATGATGTAATCCTGCGCCACCTTGGCCAGTTCGCACGACTTGGTCTTCGGCGCTTCGGTGACGGCCGCGACCGAGATATTGAAGGCCGCGACGGCCATCAGGAAGCCGGCGGTGTTCTTGCTGTCCATCGACGTGAGCGTCGAGTCCGCGAAGGTCACCCACGGCATGACCCGCTGGTTCACCTCAATGGCGGCCTTGTAGTCTTCCGACGTCTTGCTGTTCTGCGCCTTCGTGAAGGCGGCCTGCCCTTCGCGGAAGAGGCGGTTGCCGATCGTCAGCGCATAGCCGCCCACCGCATTGCCGTCTTCCCCGGCCGCCTTGGCCTCGTGCAACACGATGAGCGTGCTGTCCTGCTGCTTCATCTCGTCATACGTGCGGGCGATCATCATGCGGATGTTCGGCGCCTTCGGGTCGACGGTCAGGATCTTCCGGAACGTCGCCACGGCCTGCTGCTGCTGCCCGGCCTTGAGCTGCTCCTGCCCAAGCATGGTAGCCAGCGTCATGTTGCCGGGGAACTTGGCGACACCGCGGGCGACCACGTCGGCTGCCTTGGCGTACGCACTGTCGCTGTCATACGACGCTGCCATCTTCACGAAGAACGTGCTGTCGGCCAGCGACGTGTCGGCCTTCACCATCTCCTCGCCCAGCGCCGTGCCGTTCTTGACGTCCTTGGACGCCAGGTAGATCAGGAAGCCGAGCTTCATCAGGCGCACGTCGCCCGGGTTGTCCTTGATGGCCTGCGAGATGATCGGCTTGGCCATTTCGGACTTGCCGCTGGCAGCCAGCGCGTTCACGACGTCGTCCACGAGGCGCGTGTTCGTCGGGTCGGTGGCGAGCAGCTGGATAAGGAACTCGGTCGACTTGTCCTGGTCGCCCTTGTCCTTGTACGACTGCGCCGCGTTGGTCAGCGCCACCTTGCTCTTGGGATCGTACTTGAGCACTTCGAGGGCGGAGACGATGATGGAGTCCGGCGGCTGCTTGAAGCCGATGCGCACCTGGAGTTCACACAAGCGCGAGAGCGTGGCCTGCGGATACGCCGCGGAGCCCGCGCGGGCGGCGGCGATGGCGTCCGCCACCTTGCCGTCACGACCAAGCATGTTGCACTTCTTCTCGAACTCGATCTGCTTGCGCGCGTCCTGCACGTTCTTGGACATCGCGGAGGCCACCTTGCTCATCTTGTCGCCTTCCACCGCCGGCAGTGGCTGCTGCAGCGCGGCGTCGCGCGTCAGCACGAGCACGGCCGTCAGCTTGAAGCCGGTCGCCGTCTTCTCGACCGTCCCCTCCATGTACTCATCCGTCCGGAGGAGCTTCGCCAGGCTGTTCAGGTCGCCACCCGACAACGCTTCGTCGTACGGGTACCCGGACTGTTCAACGACCGTCTTGTAGTCGGCCGACGACAGCACGGACAGCATGCGGAACGGGATGTCCGCGTTGAGCCGGCTGCGCAACTCTTCGGAGGCGGACAGCGACAACTTCTTGTCGTTGCTCCTGAAGGTGCCGACGACCAGACGAGGGGCATTCGGATTCGGCGTGCGGGTAGCCTGCGCCTGGGACACCACCGGAGTGGCACCAAGGAGCATCACGGTCACCGCGACGAGCGAACGGGCGGGGCAAAGCCGAGCCATCACAGTCATCTCCTCCGACACGTTGAGTCCTTCTACCCGGGGCAGATCCAGAACGATCCACGCCGGCCTTCGAATCGAAAATAATGGGCGAAGAGGGACTCGAACCCCCGACTCCCTGCGTGTAAGGCAGGTGCTCTAACCAACTGAGCTATTCGCCCTGAGCACCAGACCAAGACCGGGCCGCTACTTCGCGAGGATCGCCCGCGGCACCAGCACACAGTAACCTAGCACCAGGAGTATGGGCGCTACTGTCTCGCCCCCCCGTGCCAGGTCGGCATAGCCAAGAGCGAGCGTCACCATCGCCGCCGCCCACCACAACGCCGGACCCGCCAACAACTTCTCCCTTGCATTCGTCATAAGCGATTGAGACTAAAACAGTTGGAGTCTCGTGTCAAGCAAATCCCGGAGGCGCGTCTCCACCTTTCATCGAATCGTAATGCGTCCTTCGCCTCCCTCTTCGCCGAGCAATGCGGACAGTGCGCTGGCCCGGTCCCGCTCGGCCTGCGCCTCGTCCGCCACTCGCATCAATGCCAGCCGCCGCCGGTTCCGCCGTCGGCGCATCAACCAGAGAGGCCCCACGAGCACACCAAGCACGATCGCCGCCGCACTCACGTCGGTGACCACGGCCAGACCACCATACCGATTACGCGTGGACTGCTGCCAGCGCTGTTCGAAACCCGCCAGTGTCAGGCCGTACGCCATCCGGACCGCTTTCTCCAGCGACCCTTCCTGCCGCCAATAGGCAAACAACAGGGTCAGCCCCCGGGTTCCATCGAGCGCCGCCATCTCGGCGACGGCGCGGAAGGCGAACGCATAGGCCGCCTGCGCCCCCGTGGTCCCACCCTGAAAGGCCGTGTCGAGCGCCGCGAGTGACGGAATGCGTCCAAAAGCGATGGCCAGCGCGAAATTGGTGGCGAGCACGTCATCCCGTCCCCACTCGCCCGCGGCATACGACGCATACCCCTCATCGAACCAACGCGGGGGCAAGTCGCCGAGCGACTCGTGGAGCGCAAGGTGCGCCAGTTCGTGCCGGAGGACTTGCGGTGGATCTCCCATCTGCCCGCCACCCTTGTGGCCGTGCAGCACGATGCGACGCTCCAGCGGAAAGGCGAAGGCCGCGCCCCACTCGGGGGCGCCATCCCCCGCCCACCGGCGAAAGTGGGCGTCATCGGGCGCCACCCACACCTGTACCCGCACCTGGGGCCGCGGCAGCCCCGGAAATGTGTCGCGGGCGACCGCCGACTCAGCCAGCGACGTCGCAAGGCGCTCGTCCGTGGAGGCATAGAGCAGCGTAAAACGCCCGCGCTCCAGTCGCCGGAGTCCGTCGGTGCTCCCCTGCAGTTGCCGCCCCCACGCCACGGG
>CANNKR010000257.1 GCA_947504615.1 Gemmatimonadota bacterium
CCGAAGGTGAAATCGCGACGCTCGCCCCGGTACACGCAGGTGATGGCCGCCGTATCAGCGCGGGCGGTGAATGACTGCTGGGCGAGTGAAAGGATCGACATGACCAGCCGAAACTACGGGGCGAACCCGGACTTTAGCGAATGCTCCGCGATCCAGGCCGCCATCACCCCCAGCGAGCGCTCGGCATACAGCTCACGCTTTTTTGTCTTGTCGCGCGGCACCTCGGGCAGTTCCTCGAGCAATCCGAAGTTGGCGTTCATCGGCTGGAAGTGCGCCGGATCGGCCTCGCGCAGGTACCGGTAGAGCGCGCCGAGCATCGTCGTGGGGGGCGGCACGACGGGCGCCTGCCCTGCGAGGATGCGTGACAGGTTGATCGCCGCCAGCAGCCCCGTGGCCGTGCTCTCGGTGTAGCCCTCCACCCCGGTGAGCTGCCCCGCGAACAGCACGGCGGGATCGTCACGCAACGACAGATGCGGCGTCAGCGTCGCCGGTGCATTCACGTACGAGTTGCGGTGGATCGACCCGAACCGAAGGAACTCGGCCCCCTCGAGCCCGGGAATCATCCGCACGATGCGCTGCTGCTCGGGGATCCGCAGGCGCGTCTGGAATCCGACGAGGTTCCACATCCGCCCTGCCCGGTCCTCGCGACGCAGCTGCACCACCGCCCACGGACGCTTGCCCGTGCGCGGATCGCGCAGCCCGATGGGTTTCATGGGACCGAACCGCAACGACTCGCGCCCGCGACGCGCCATCTCCTCCACCGGCATGCATCCCTCGAAGTACGGCACCTTGTCGAACTCGTGCGCGGTGAACTGGTCGGCCACCGCCAGCGCGTCGATGAACGCCTCGTACTGCTCCTTGTCCATGGGGCAGTTCAGGTAGGCGCCTTCCTCGCCCTGCTCGCCCTCCATGGTCTCCTTGTCCCAGCGCGCCGCGCGAAACGCCACCTCGTGATCGATGGACTCCACCGCGAGAATCGGCGCAATGGCATCATAAAACGCCAGCGACTGCACCCCGAGCCGGGCGCGTACACTGTCGGCCAGTGCCTCACTCGTCAGCGGCCCCGTGGCGATGATCGCCGGCGCCGACGGCACGGCGGTCACTTCTTCGCGCGTCACCGTCACGCGCGGATGGTTCACCACGCGGTCGTTCACCTGCACCGAAAAGACGTCGCGATCGACGGCCAGTGCGCTCCCCGCCGCCACCCGTGCGACATCGGCCGCCTGCAGGACCACCGAACCCAGCAGCCGCATCTCGGCCTTCAACAGGCCGTGCGCGTTGGTCACCTCGGTGCTCTTGAACGTGTTGCTGCACACCAGCTCGGCCAGCCGGTCGGTCTTGTGCGCCTCGGTGCCGCGCACGCCGCGCATCTCGTGCAGCACCACGCGGTGCCCACGCTCGGCCAACTGAAAAGCGGCCTCGCTCCCTGCGAGGCCGCCTCCCACCACGTGTACCGTGGGCGACTCCGTCACGCGACCCCGGCCGCCTCGCCCTCAGCCTCGGGCGGTGCCTCGATGGCCCACTCGTTGGCGCACTTCAGGCACTTCCGGTAGTGGCCGCGCGTCTTGTTGCTCTTGGCCTCGGCCCCCACAAACGCGCATTCGGGACAGGGCTCGAGCACCGGCTTGTCCCAGCAGACGAAGTCGCACGTCGGGTAATTCTCGCAGCCGTAGAACGCCTTGCCGCGCTTCTTCGAGCGGCGCGCTGCCACGTCGCCCCCGTCCTTGGGACACTTCACGCCGGTCGGCATCGACCGCGTCCCGCGGCACTTCGGGAAGGTCGAACAGCCAAGGAAGTCGCCCGAACGCCCATGACGGATCACCATCATCTTGGTGCAGACCGGGCACGGGTATTCCGTCATCACCGGCGGCACGCGCTCCCCCTTGAGCGGGCGCGTGTACTTGCAGACCTTGGGATGGTGTTCGCAGGCGACGAACGGGCCGAAGAAGCCGCCCTTGGGCAGCAACTTGCCCCCGCACAGCGGGCACTTTTCGTTCTCCAGCGCACTGAGTTCATGCGCTTCGCGAATGAGCCCCTCGACGTCCACGTTGTTGAGCGACAGCTCGAACGGCCCCCAGAACTCCTTCAGCACGTCCTGCCAGGGGAGCCCGCCTTCCTCCACCTTGTCGAGCTCGTTCTCCATCTCCTTCGTGAACCCCACGTTGAAGACGGCGGGGAACTGCTTCACCATCACCTTCTCCACGCTCTCGCCAAGCGGCGTGGGAAAGAAGCGGCGCTGCTCGAGCTCGGCGTAGTGCCGGTCGGTGAGCGTCGAGATGATGCTCGCGTACGTCGACGGACGGCCGATGCCCAGGCGCTCGAGTTCCTTGACCAGCGACGCCTCGGAGAAGCGCGGCGGCGGTTCGGTAAAGTGCTGCGTCGGGGTGATGGCCCGCACCGGCACGCGTTCGCCGGCCTCGATGGCCGGCAGCGCCTGCTCGTCCTCGAGCGCCTTGCTCTCTCCTTCCTCGCGCGCCTCCTTGTACAGCGACAGGAAGCCCTTGAACTTGATCACCGAGCCCGTGGCCCGGAACAGGTAGCGCCCAAGGTCGAAATCCACGGTGGTCGTGTCGAACACCGCCGGCGCCATCTGCGACGCCATGAAGCGCTGCCAGACGAGCGTGTACAGCTTCAGCTGATCAGGCGAGAGGTACTTGGCCACGCTCTCGGGCGTGCGCGACGGATCGGTGGGACGGATGCCCTCGTGCGCGTCCTGCGCATTGCTGTCCTTGCCGGCGCCGTACAACTGCAGCCCCTTGCTCAGAAACTCCTCGGCGAACTGCTGCAGCAGGAACTCGCGCGCCGCCAGCGCCGCGCTCTCGGCCACGCGGCTCGAGTCGGTGCGCATGTACGTGATCAGGCCTACTGCGCCTTCGGCCTTTCCGAGCTCGATACCCTCGTACAGGTTCTGCGCCATGCGCATGGTGCGCTTGGAGCCGAAGCCGAGCTTCTTCGCGGCCTCCTGCTGCAACGTGGACGTGGTGAACGGCGCGGCGGGATTCTTGCGACGCTCGCGACGCTTGATGTCGGTGACATCAAAGGTCGTGCGACCGGCCAGGTCGTCGAGGATGGCCTGCGCGGCCGCCTCGTTGTGGATCTCCGCCTTCTTGCCGTCCAGGTGGTGCAGCTTCGCGGTAAACCCCTGGCCGTCGTGCTCCAGCGCCGCGGCAATGGTCCAGTACTCCGTGGGCTTGAACGCGCGAATTTCGCGCTCACGCTCCACCAGCATCCGCAGCGCCACGGTCTGCACGCGCCCCGCCGACAAGCCCTTCTTGACGGTCTTCCAGAGCAGCGGACTGGCCTTGTAGCCCACCAGGCGATCGAGCACGCGCCGCGCCTGCTGCGCATCCACCTTCTTCTGGTCGATCTCGCCGGCGGCCTCGATGGCCTTGGTCACCGCTTCCTTGGTGATCTCGTGGAACAGCACGCGCCGGATCGGCGGGCCGTTCTTGCGCGCCACCTGCCCGCGCACATGCCAGGCGATGGCCTCGCCCTCACGGTCAGGGTCGGTCGCGATGTAGACGGTGCGCGCGTTCTTGGCCGCGCTCTTCAGCTCGGCCATCGTCTTTTCCTTGCCGGGAATCGTGACGTAGTCGGGCTCGAAGCCGTTCTCGATGTCGATGCCCAGCGTCCGCTCGGGCAGGTCGCGCACATGCCCGACCGTGGCCTTCACGGCATAGCCGCTACCGAGGTACTTGCCGATCGTCTTGGCCTTGGCCGGCGACTCGACGATGACGAGCGCCTTGCCCGCGGCCTGCGCCTCGGCCTCGGCGTCGAACAACTCGACCGGCGCGCTCTTGCGAACGGCAGTTTTCTTGGCCGCGACTTTCTTCGTCGCGGTCTTCTTCACGGCGACCTTGGTCGTCGCGGTCTTCTTGCGGGCAGCAGTCTTTTTCTTGGCGGCCATCGGTCTAGTGCAGTGCCCCGGGCTCCGGGAGCGTTCCTGAGTCTTCGATCCCGGCGCTCTCCATGAGGGCGCGCAGGTCGTCGAGTGCAATTCGTCCTTCGAGTTGTGCCATCGCGCGCTCGATCACCTGCTCGAGCTCCGCCGCGTTGAGGATACCGGCCCCGGTCAGGGCGAGCAGGTGTCCCCACGCATCCGGCGCAAAACGCCCGCGCTCATGCGGGCCGAGGAC
>CANNKR010000258.1 GCA_947504615.1 Gemmatimonadota bacterium
CGCGCGACGTGCGGGCGATGCGATGTGCCCGATCCGCCCCAGTGGCCGTGGCCTGCACAATAGCGTCGAGCGCGCCGCGGGCCGAGTTGGAGAGCGTCTCGACGTCACGCACGAGCTCCTGCCCCGCGTCCATCTGGGCCGCGACGACGCGCATCTGCGCGCCGAAGCCGCGCAGCAGCTCGCCGGCATCGTCCGACGCGGCCCGGCTCTCCTCGGCGAGCTTGCGCACTTCGTCGGCGACCACGGCGAAGCCGCGCCCCTGGTCGCCGGCACGCGCCGCCTCGATGGCGGCGTTGAGCGCAAGCAGGTTGGTCTGCTCGGCCAGTTCGCGAATGGTGTGAATGAACGCCGTGATCTCGTTGGTGGCCACGCGCAGCGCGTCAATCTGCCCCGAACTCTCGGCCACGAAGGCCTGCACCCGTTCCAGCCGCCCGATGGTGGTGCCGATGGTGTCCCGATGTTCGCGGGCAATGTCGGTGGCCAGGCGGCTGGCTTCCTCCGCCTCACCGCCATCGCGCACCACATTCTCGGTGGCGGCAAAGAGCGCGTCCGTGGCCTCGATGCTGCGCCCTACCTGATCGCCTTCCTCGGCCAGTGCGCGCGAGATATCGCTGCCCGTGCGTGCCACCTGCTCGCCACGCGTACGCAGCGTGCGGGCCGAGTCGGTGAGCGTCTCGATCTCCTTGCTCAGCCGGTCGAGCAGCTGGAGCATCGGCAAGCGCAGGTCGTGGATCTGCAGCGTGGTCGTCACCTGCGACGCGAAGCGCTTGATGAGCATGGCGGCCTTGGCGCCATACATATTCGGCTTGTGGTGTTCCAGCTCCACGACGCCGAGGCTCCGCTCCCCGAACCGCATCGCCACCACGGCGATGGTGCGCACCGTGGGCAGGAGGATCTCCATGCGCTCGTCGCGTCGCGTGTCCCGCACGATCTGCGGCTCCCCGGTGGACAAGGCCAGCGCGCGCACGCGACGCCCGTGCTCCGTTTCCGGGGTGGCCGGCTCCACCAAACCGTGGCCGCCATGATACACCACCGACAGCGACTCCCCGTCATACCGATAGATGCGGAGGTCGGTCCAGTCGACGAGCCGATGCGCGAGGGCCTCAATGTGCCGAAAGCTGTCGCCGAGCGACATCGCCGACGAGACCACCTGTTCCATGGCGAGGATGATGTTCAGTTCCTCGGCCGCGATGGACTCCTCGATGATGCGCCGGACCAGCAGCCCCGAGAAGGCCAGCACCACGGCCACGATCAGGCTTCCCGCGGAGCCCAGTGACTGAAAGGCCACCAGCAGCACCGACGCGGCGATGGCGCCCGCGCCGAACGCGATGACCTCGTAGCGGAGGATGAGCGACCGTTCCTCCACCAGCAGCTTGTCCCGGACGAGGAGCGAGAAGTACAGCAGCCCGCGGCTGAAGACGAAGTGCGCCAGGAAGAACGACGCCACGGCCGGCAGGTTTTCGGCGACCAATCCCGAACGCATGTGCGAACCCGCCGTGACGGCGGTCGCCACGTAGACCCCATAGGACGCCACCACGGCGACCACTTCGCGGCCGGCATTGATCCACGCGACCCCGATGCTCTTTCGCAACGGCAGCCAATCGCCGAAGAACGTGCCGATGGCCAGACCGAAGGCGGCGGTGGCCGGGCCGGCGAGCAGGGCCCCGCCCACAGCCACCATGCCAAGCAGGTTCAGCGCGGTGTACTTGGTCAACGAGAGCTGGAACGTGCGCAGCAGCACCGCGGTGACGGCGAGCAGGAGCGTCACGCCCAGATGCAGGCTCCAGGACGGATCGAACCACGCCACGGCAATGAGCAGGAGCGTGCCGATGGCGGGGACCACCCGCTGCTGCAGGCGGAGCACGGCGTTCACGCGCGGCGCTCGTCGAGGGCGGATCGCAGCGTGCGGGCGAGGGTGACCGCCGCGTCCACGGACTCGCCGGCCGCGCGCACGATCGCGCTCCCGACCACGATGCCGTCAGCGAGCGCGCCCACCGTGCGCGCGTGCGCCGGCGTGGAGATGCCGAACCCCACGCAGATGGGCAGGGTGCACACGCCGCGCAACGCCGCGATCGTCTGCGGGAGCTCCGGCGGCAGTTCGTCGTGCATGCCCGTGACGCCAAGCCGCGAGATCAGGTAGACGAAGCCGCGCCCGTGTTTCGCTATTTCCTGCATGCGCTCGGCGGGCGTGGTCGGCGCCACGAGCCGCACGAAGTCGAGCGGGCCCTCGCCGAGCCACGCCTCGCGCGCGGGATCGCTCCCGACCGGAAGATCGGTGATGAGGATGCCATGCACGCCGGCATCCGCCGCGCGCTGCAACACACCGGCACCAGCCGCCATGACCGGATTGAGGTAGCTGAACAACACCACCGGAATCCCCAGGTGCGCGCGCGCCACGAGTTCGAGCACCGCGTCGAGATGGACGCCATGCGAGAGCGCCATCTGCGAACTGGCCTGGCCGACGGGCCCGTCGGCCATCGGGTCGGAAAACGGCACGCCGACCTCCAGCACGTCGGCGCCGGCAGCCTCGAGTCCCTGCCAGAGCGCCACGCTGCGTTCCGGATCGGGATGTCCAGCGGTGGCATAACAGACGAGCGCGCGGCGACCGCCGGCCCGCAGCGCTTCAAATCGGGCAGTCAGCACAGGGAGTTCTAGATGAAGTAATCGCCAACCCGAATGCCGTAGCGTTCCGGATCCGCGGTCTTGATGATGGTCCGGCGGTACTGACCTTCGTCAGTGCGCTCGGACAGGTCGACGATCGTGCCAGGGTACTGCACGTTGCCCAGGTCATCGCTGACCAGCCGCACGAGCGGACGGGACAGCATGTCGGCGTCGGGATTGGCGGCATGCACGATGGCCAGCTCGAACGTATCGAGCACGAGGAAGGTCCCCACGGGGTAGATGCCGAGCAGATTGATGAACGCCTTGACGATCACCGGATCCATGCCGCGCCGGGTGTTGTCGCGCATCTCCTGCAGCACCGCCGACGGCGCCATGGGCGTGGTCTGGTACGACCGGCGCGAGGTAGCGGCATCGAAGCCGTCGGCCACGGCGACGATCTTGGCGTAAAACATCAGGTCCTTCGTGCGGAGGCTGCGCGGATAACCGGTGAGGTCGCGCTTCATGTGATGCTGGAAGCAGACGAGCATCGACCGGTACGGAAACTCCTGCTGGTCGCGCACCGAGAACAGCGCGAGCACGCCGAGCCAGGGATGCGCAGCGATCAACCGCCACTCCTCGTCCGTCAGCACGTCGGGCTTGTTGATCACCTCGAGCGGGACGCGCGACTTGCCGATGTCGTGAAAGAGCGCCCCCATGCCCAGGTCATAGAGCTGCAGGCGCGTGAGGGCCATCCGTCGGCCCAGCGCGATGGAAAAGATGCAGACGTTCACCGAGTGGGTGAACGTGTAGTCGTCATAATCCCGAATGGTGGTCAGGCCCACCAGCGACGTTTCGTCGCTGAGGATCTGGTCGACGATCCCCTGCACCACCCGCTTGATCTTGTTGATGCTCGCGCTCTGCCCCATCCGGATGGAGTTGATGACCTCCTTGGTGGCGGCGACGGAGCGGGCGTAGGTGCGCTTGGCCTTTTCCTTGGCTTCCAGCTGCTGATCGCCGTGGTCCTCGTTCGACTCCACGAGCGGGGCCAGCTCGAAGACGTCGACCCCTGTCTCCTCGAGGCGGCGCTGCAGCGCCGCAAAGCGATCGGCGGTATCGGCCCCCTGCGGATTCATCAGGAAACCCAGCACGATGGACCAGTCGCGCGAGGCCGGCGCGCGGCGCGTGCGCAGGGTGCCGATGCCATTCTGCCGGAACTGCGCCAGCAGCGCGCTGAAGCTGGAATAATTGTCGAGGTCCAGGCGCAGCCGGGTGCTGTTGACGAAGATGAACTCGCCGGCCACGCGGAATTCGCACTCGCGTTCGCGCGAAATCAGGTCGTTGGTGATCTGCGACAGTTCCTGCAACGACTGCTGCACCACCGGGTTCTCGAACGGATACAGCCGCAGGTTCCGCATCGCGCCGTAAAACGCGAGAATGAACGCCCGGCTCGCCACGCGCACGTACGCCTCGCCGGTGGCGTCGTTCATCGCCTGCATGGCGACGGATGCACGCAG
>CANNKR010000259.1 GCA_947504615.1 Gemmatimonadota bacterium
ACTTCTACATCCACTCGGGTGGCAAGGCGAACGGTGGCGCGGGTGACGGCACGCTCGACACGATCGCGCCGCGGGCCGAGCCGGTGGACACCTTCACGTATGATCCTGGCAAGCCGACGCCGTACCTGATCGACGCGCGCGAGCTGGAGCTGAGCCTGAACGAGGACTACGCGAAGATCCACGCCACGCGCAGCGACCTGCTCGCCTTCACCTCGGAGCCGTTCACCAAGGCGATGGAGATCACCGGCCCGATGACGGCCACGCTCTTTGCCGCGACCGATGCACGCGACACGGACTGGAACGTGATGCTGCTCGACATCTATCCCGACGGACGCGCCATGCGCATCCAGGACGGCGTGGCGCGCGCACGGTTCCGTGCGGGATTCGACAAGCCGTCGCTGCTCACGCCGGGGACCGTCTATCAGTACGACATCGACATGTGGTACACGGGCATCGTCATTCCGGCGGGGCATCGGCTGCGCGTGACGGTGGCGTCCGCCGCGTTCCCGAAGTTCGACCGGAACCTCAACACCGGTGGGGACAACGAGCGCGACACGCGATATGTGAGTGCGCGGCAACGGGTGCTGCACGACAGCGCACATCCGTCGCATGTGCGGCTGCCGGTGATTCCGCGCTAGGCGGCCGCAGGCCGGCTGCCTCGCCTTCCGCGCGCCTTCGCGCGGCGGCATTTTTGAGGGACCGTGCCCGTCCGGGCACGGTCCCTTCGCCGTTCCGGCATGGAGTATCCCGTGACCTGCATAACAACCTTCCGGCGGGCCTTGCTCGCCTTCGCCTCCGTGGCCGTGGCGGCTTCCGCCCAGGCCCAGACGAAACTGCTCCGATTTCCCGCCATTCACGGCGACCGTGTTGCCTTCACCTACGGCGGCGACATCTGGACCGCGCCCGTCGTTGGCGGCACCGCCACCCGCATCACGGCCCACCCCGGCATCGAGGTCTTTGCCCATTTCTCCCCGGACGGCAAATGGCTCGCGTTCACCGGCCAGTACGACGGTGATGAGCAGGTCTATGTCGTTCCCGCCGGTGGCGGGGTCCCGAAGCAGTTGACGTTCTACCCGGCGCGCGGTCCGCTCACACCGCGCTGGGGATGGGAGAATCAGGTGTATGGCTGGACGGCGGACGGCAAGCGGATCGTCTTCCGCTCGAGCCGCGAGTCGTGGGCCGTGGGCATCACGCGCCTGTTCACGGTGGCTGCCGCCGGAGGACCCGCCGAGCCGATGCCCATGCCCGAAGCGGGCGCCGGCGATCTCTCCCCCGACGGATCACAGGTGGTCTACTCGCCGTTCTTCCGTGACTTCCGCCCCGAGAAGCGCTACAGCGGCGGCACGGCCAACGATCTCTTCGTCTTCAACATCAAGACCGGCGACGCCAAGCGCATCGTCGATGACGTGCGCTCCGACCGCGACCCGATGTGGATGGGCGGCACGATCTACTTCAACTCCGATCGCAGCGGCACCTTCAACCTGTACGCCTACGACGTGGCCTCGGCCAAGACGACCCCGGTGACGCGCGGCACCACCTGGGACGTGCGCTGGCCGAGCAGCGATCATGCGGGGCGGATCGTGTATGAACTGAACGGCGAACTGCAGGTGCTCGACACGAAGACGGGGCAGAGCCGCGCCCTCAGCATCTCGGTGCCCGATGACGGACTGTGGAAGCGGCCGTCGCGGGTGTCCGCGGCCGACCAGGTCGAGGACTTCGACCTCTCGCCCAAGGGCGAGCGCGTGGTGATGACCGCGCGCGGCGACATCTTCACCGCCCCCATCGAGAAGGGCCAGACCCGCAACCTGACGAACTCGAGCGGGGCGCACGACCGCGACGCCGCCTGGTCACCGGACGGTGCACGCATCGCCTTCATCTCCGACCGGACGGGCGAGGAAGAGCTGTACGTCGTTGATCAGGCGGGCACCGGCGCGGCGGAGCAGCTCACGCGCGGCGGCACGGCGCAGCGCTTCGGCCCGCGTTGGTCGCCCGATGGCAAGCGGATTGCCTTCGCCGACAAGGATGGCGCGCTCTACACCTACTCGTTCGACGATAAAAAGGTGGCGACCATCGCCTCCACGCTGCGCGGCCAGATTGGTGACTACGCCTGGTCGGCCAAGGGGAACTTTCTCGCCTTCAGCATGCCCGGCGAGAACGGATTTGGCCGGGTGCATGTGTGGAGCCCCAAGGACGGCCAGTTGCACGCCGTCACTGACGGGCAGTTCGAGGCCAACAGCCCCGCGTGGGATCCCGACGGCAACTACCTGTACTACCTGAGCGACCGCGAGTTCGCGCCCCAGATATCGAGGGCCGAGTTCAACTATGCGACCAACCGGAGCACCGGCATCTTTGCGGTGGCACTTCGCAAGTCGGTCAAGCATCCGTTCCCGGCGCAGAGCGACGAGGTCTCGATCGATACACCGGCCGCAACGCCTGCGCCGGCCGCGACGCCGGCAGCCACACCAGCGGCACCGGAGTTCACCATCGACTTCGACGCGCTCGCCACGCGCATCACCCGCGTGCCGGTGGAGGCGGACAACATCGGCGGCCTTCGCGCCATCAAGGGGCACCTGATCTTTGGCGTCGGGTCGGGATTCTACTATGGCCGCGCCAGTGATCGCACCCCGGCGCTGAAGCTGTTCGCATTCAAGGATCGCAAGGTCACGACACTCCTCGAGAATGTGGGCGGATGGGCACTCTCCGCTGACGGCTCAAAGCTCGTCGTGAGTTCCGGTGGGCAGTACGCGGTCTACGACGCGTCACCTTCGGGGGCATCGTCCAAGAAGGCCGTCAGTACCGCGGGCCTCATGGTGGACCGCGAGCCGACGCAGGAGTGGAACCAGATCTTCCATGAAGTCTGGCGCCGTTACCGCGACTACTTCTATGTCGCCAACATGCACGGCTTCGACTGGGCCGCCATCGGCAAGCGGTACGAGGGCTGGCTGCCGTTTGTCGCGCACCGGTCCGACCTGAACTACATCATCAGCGAGATGACGTCGGAACTCACCATCCAGCATGCCTACGTGGCTGGCGGCGACTTCGAGGAACCCGCGCGCATTCCGGTGGCCCTGCCGGGTGCCCGGCTCGCACTCGACGCTGCCTCCGGAAAGTACAAACTCGCAAAGATCTACCGGGGCCAGAACGAGGAGGCGATCTACCGCTCCCCGCTCACCGAAACGGGTGTGAACGTCGCCGAGGGCGAGTATGTGCTGGCCATCGACGGCACGCCGCTGAAGGCTGACGAAGATCCGTACCGGCTGCTCCGCGGCAAGGCCGATCGTCCCGTGCAGCTGACCGTGAACACGCGTCCTTCCATGGAGGGATCACGCGCCGTCACGTTCAGCCCGATTCGGAGCGAAAGCGATCTTGCGTACCTCGACTGGACCGAGCGGAATCGCCAGATGGTGAGCAAGCTGTCGGGCGGGCGGCTGGGCTACCTGCACATTCCGGACATGGGCGCCCCGGGCATCCGCGAGTTCATCAAGTGGTATTACGGGCAACTCGACAAGGAAGCACTGGTGGTGGACGTCCGTGCGAACGGCGGCGGCAACGTCTCCCGGATGCTCATCGAGCGCCTGCGGCGGAAAGTGCTGGGGATCAACTACGGCCGGGCGGGCGGCAGTCTTGGCAACACCTACCCCGACGGCGTCTTCCTGGGACCGATGGCGGCCATCCTCGACGAACGGTCGTCGAGCGACGGTGACATTTTCCCGTGGATGTTCCGCGAGGCGAAGCTGGGACTCCTGATCGGCCGCCGGTCGTGGGGCGGAGTGGTCGGGATCAACAGCGGCGTGCCGCTCATCGACGGCGGGGTCGTCAACGTCCCACTCTCGGGGTTGGCGAACGCCAAGGGTGAGTGGATCATCGAGGGGTACGGCGTCGATCCCGACATCAACGTGGAGAACGACCCGAAGTCCGTCATCGCCGGTCACGACCCGCAGCTCGAACGCACAGTGGCCGAGTTGCTCAAGCAGCTGGAAGGAACGAAAGTGAAGCTCCCACCCATGCCGGCCGCGCCCAACAAGGTGCCGAAGCGCTGATCGGCCAGGGACAAACGACAAAGAGGCGCCTGCCGATGTTCGGCAGGCGCCTCTTTGCTGCGGTGCTCAG
>CANNKR010000260.1 GCA_947504615.1 Gemmatimonadota bacterium
CGCACGGTCAGCGTCTTGGCCAGGCCGGGGACGCCCTCGAGCAGGACGTGCCCACCGGTAAGGATGGCGATCAGCAGCCGGTCGATCATGGCGTCTTGCCCGACGACGCGCTTGCCGACTTCGGCGGAGATCCTGGAGGCGAGGGTGTGCTTCAAGACGGTAGACGGTAGACGGTGGACGGTAGACGGTAGACGGTAGACGGACAGCGTAAAACGTACAGCGTACAGCGTAAAGCTTCCCTTAGAGGCGGCGATATCGCCCCCACGCGTCATCCTACCCCGACATCTCGCCTTGGTTTGGCCCCAGGGCCGCGAGCACCGCGAGTTCGCGCGGCGTCAGCGCACGCGACGCCCCGGGTTGCAGTGACCCCAGGCGGACCGGACCAAACTGCGTGCGCACGAGGCGTCGCACTTCGAGGTCGAGCACTTCGCAGAGCCGACGCACCTCGCGGGTGCGCCCCTCGCGAATGGTGATCGTCATCTGCCACTGCCGGTCTTCGCCTTGGACGGCGTCGACGGCCGTCGGCTTCACGAAGCCGTCCTCGAGTTCCACGCCGCCCCGCGCGCGCCGCACCGCCGTCGGGACGTCGCCGCGCACGGTCACCACGTACGTGCGCTCGATCTCGGACGACGGGTGCGTCAGTCGGTGCGCTGCTTCGCCGTCGGTCGTCAACAGGAGCACGCCTTCGGTGAGGTAGTCGAGGCGCCCCACGTAGGTGAGCCCCGGCACGTCGGGCACCAGGTCGAACACGGTCTGGCGGTCGGACCCGTCGGGGCGCGACGTGAGCACCCCCTGCGGCTTGTGGAGCACCAGCCAGGTGGCCTTCTGCGGGCGCGCCACGGCCTGCCCGTCCACCGTGATCACGTCGCGCGAGGGATCAACGCTCTGCCCCGTCTGCGCCACCTGCCCGTTGACGCGCACCCGGCCGGCGGCGACCAGCTCTTCGGCCTTGCGGCGTGACGCGATCCCTGCGCGGGCCAGGGCCCGGTGAATGCGCATCGTCGAATCGGTCATTTGCCCTCGCCGTCGGCAACGAGCGACTCGACCGTCTCGGTCGCGCGGGCGCGCAGGGCAATGGCCAGTTCGTCGGTGCGCGGCAACTCCTCGAGATGCCGGAGCGCGAACTGTTCCAGGAACGCGTTGGTAGTGCCGTACAGCAGCGGACGCCCGAGTCCTTCGGAGCGTCCGAGCACGTCAATGAGCCCGCGCTCGTGCAGCGACTTGAGCACGCCGCCCACGTCGACGCCACGGATTTCTTCCACCTCGGCCCGTCCGATCGGCTGCCGGTATGCGATGATGGCGAGCGTCTCGAGCGCGGCCGGCGAGAGGCGCCGGGGACGCACCGCCAACTGTGCCCGCTCGATCGCCTCCGTGTACTCGGGGCGCGTCAGGATCTGCCAGCCGCCGCCTGCATCGACGAGTTCGACCGCATGGCCGTCCACGTCATAGTGTTCACGCAGTTCGTCAAGCGCCGACTGGACCGCGGCCGGCGAGGCCTCGGCGTCGAGCGCGGCGAGTTCTTCGGTTGGCAACGGGCGCGGGCTCGCAAAGAGCGCCGCTTCAAGCAGCTTCGCCAGCGAGTTCACGGCGAATCTCCACGGAAGCAAAGGGGCGAAGTTGGGCCAGACGCAACTCGCCACGCTTGGCGAGTTCAAGGAGCGCGAGCAGGCCGGACAGCACCTCCCACGGCTCGGCGCCGGCGTGCACGACGTCGCGGAAATGGGCGACGGCGCGCAGGGCGATGACGGCACGAACAATTTCCATGAAACCATCGACGTCGATGGGGCGCGAGATGACGTCGTGCATGGTGGGCTTCTGCGCAGCGCGAAGCACCCGGTCGACGGCCGTCAGCAACTCGGCCAGCGACAAGGCCAGCGGCGCCTGCGACGGCACGATCAGCGACGCCGGCACGAAGGTGCGCGCAAAGCGGTTGCGGCGGTCCTCGCCCAGGCGCTCGAGGACGTCCACGACTTCGCGCATCTGCTGGTATTCCAGGAGGCGACGCACAAGCTCGGCGCGCGGATCCTCCCACTGGTCCTCGCCCTGCGGGCGCGGCAGCAGCATCTGCGCCTTGATGCGCAGCAACCGGGCAGCCATCTCCAGGTAGTCGGCCGCCTCGTCGAGCTTCAGGTGATGCATGCGGTCGATGAACTGCAGGCAGATGCGCGCGACCGGAATGTCATAGATGTCGACCTTCTCGTCGCGGATGAGCGCGAGGAGCAGGTCGAGCGGCCCGCTGTAGTGCGGGAGGTCGACGATGAAGCCGGGCTCGAGGGTGCCGGGCTCCGCGGGGGCGGCGGTCAGTTGGTCCACGCGCTCGTCAGGACGTAGGGAGAGAGGAAGGTCCAAGCCACACGGTTGAGATACAGGATGGGCGACATCCACGCCGTCAGCACCGGGCGACCGAAGGAGATAATCAGCATCAGCACCAGGAACCCGTACCGGGCGACGCGCTGGTAGTGCAGCGACCAGGCCGCCGGCAGCAGGTACTTCATGACATGCGACCCGTCCAGCGGCGGAATGGGCATCAGGTTGAAACCGGCAAGCACCAAATTGATGGTGATGCCGAACGCCAGCATCAACTGCACCAGCGAGATCGTGTCGTTGAGCAGCGGCACCGCGCGCCCCACGAGCCCGAGCGCCATGACGCACGGCACCAGCAGGCCGGCGATCACGAGGTTGGTGACGATGCCCGCCATCGACACGATGATGTCCCCGCGCTTGAAATTACGATAATTGCGCGGGTTCACCGGTACCGGCTTGGCCCCGCCAAAGGCGAAGCCCAACGTGAAGTACATCACGACCGGCAGAATGACCGTCATGAAGGGATCGATGTGGCGGATCGGGTTCCAGGACAGACGCCCGAGCATCAGGGCGGTATCGTCGCCCTGGCGGTGCGCCGCGTAGCCGTGCGCGTACTCGTGCGCGACCATCGAGAAAAGCAGGATGGGGGCGACGAGGAGGAAGTTCTGTAACGAAGGGGACACGCGTCGTCGCCGGGGGAGAAAGAGGCCCTCGCGGGCAGTCGAGGCGAAAGGTAGGCGCGGTGGACCCCAGACGGTAGACCGAGGGCCCTGGACGACATTCCGTTCTCAACCCCCTGCCTCACCTTGACTTGGCGCCTCGCCGGGGTAACTTTATCAGGCTGGCGCCCAGAGGCGCATACTGAACCATTCAAGAGAGTTTGCAGAGTGCCGAGAATCGCGTCCGCCAAGAAAAACATGCGCAAGACCCTCGCGGCGACCGTGCGCAACCGTGCGCAGCGCGCCGCGCTGCGAACCGCCCTGAAGAAGGCCAAGACCACCGAAGCGACCGACGCCGACAAGAAGACTGCCGCGCAGCTCGTGGACCGTGCCGCCCGCAAGGGTCTGGTGCACAAGAATGCTGCGGCGCGTCACAAGTCGCAGATCGCGCGGGCGAAGAAGGCGTAGGAGCGGGAACGCACGATCGCACGATCGCACGAATACGAGAGCGCGAGAGACCTGGGTCTCTCGCGCTCTTTTTATCTCGCGCTCGTGCGCTCGTGCGTTCGTGCGCTCTCGCCTCCCTACATCGCCGCCAGCTCTCCCCCGCACCGCTCGCAGTACCACTCGGTGGGGAAGTTCAGCGTGCCGCACTCCTGACACTTCAACGACTTCCCCGCCTCAAGGCCCCCGGGCGTCGGGCGGCCAAAGAAGCTCTCGCGCGGCGGGGTCATCTCCTGGCTGACGCGCGGCTCCGGCATCGCATCGGGGTACTCGAGCGGCGGTTCCGGCACCTCGTACTCGCCGCGTGATTGAATAGTCGACTCCAGCGGCGCAATCTGCTCTGGGGCGGCCTCGACGGGGACCGTCGGTACCCCAAGCGGGGTCGGACGACCCACGACGGTCTTGAGAAACTCCAACTCGTTGAAGCTGGGACCCAAGGGCAACGCGGGTTCCACGGCGGCGATCGGCGATTGCTCATGGATCTGGATCGTCGGCAGTTCAGGCTCCGCCGCCTCGATCGGAGCGAACGCGTTGACATCCTCCAGCAGCTCGGGCACCTCAGGCGCCGAGGGCAATTCCACCGGGATGACCGAAGGCGGCTCCACGACCAATTCCACCGCGACATCGCCGAGCACGCTGCGCA
>CANNKR010000261.1 GCA_947504615.1 Gemmatimonadota bacterium
ATCCCCGGCTGACCCATGCCGCCGGGCCGCATGCCACCACCCATCGGCCGCGCACCGCGGCCCTGCATGCCTTGCATGCCCTGTTGCCGCAGCGCCTCAACGCGCCGGAACATCTGCTCCTGCATGCCCATGTACTTGGCGCGCTGCATCGGCGACAGGTAACCGGCCAGATCCTTCTGCTCCTGCTCCACCAGCTCGAACCGCTGACGCTGGATCTGGAGCATCTTGTCCAGCCCGGCCGACACCTTGGACTGATTCGTCGTATCGCCCGCGATCATCAGGTCACGCATCCCCATGCGGGCATCGCGCTCCTGCTCCACCAGCAGGTGCCGGCGCTCCTCGAAGCGCTTGTTCGTCGCCTGCAGCTTCGCAAACTGATCGTCCGTCAGGTTCAGGTTCTTCTTGAGCGCGGTGCCGATGCGATCGCGAATCTTCTGTTCCAACTGCGCACGATCCGGCCGATCGCGCCGCTGCCCCATCTGGCCCATCTGGCCCATCTGGCCCATCTGGCCCATCTGGCCGGGTTGGCCCGCGACCGCGGGCTTCTTCGCCGGCGCCGGGTTCTGTGCAGCGGCCACTCCAGCCGCGAGGCTGATCAGGACGCCAACTCGATACATGCTCGTCATAGTGCCTTTCCTCCGTCCTTCACTGCGATGACGGGTGTCATCGACTCGGGTTGCGAACTGGGCAGCGTCCTGACCGAATCCATCTGCCCCAACAGAGACTCCAGATCATTGAGCGACAAGTCCGACAGTCCACCACCAAACATCATCCCCTCGGTCGGCGCGACCTGCTCCGCAGCCGTTGCAACGGGGGCGGTGCTCGCCGGCGTTGGCAGTACCTGCGATGAATCGGCCACACGTTGGGTCGCGCCTTCCGGGCTGCGCTGCCACAACACGCTGCTCCCCACCGCAAGAACCAGGGTGGCGGCCGCCGCAAACTGCCACGCCCGGGTCGAGCGAATCCGTCCACTGGCCGGGCGACCCGTCACGGCGCTCGGACGCGGGAGCGCCGACACGATAGCCGCCACGTTGATGTGGGGCGTGCGGCCCTCGGCGTCCGCGCGCACCGTCTCGAGCAACGCCACTTCATCGCGACAGTCGCCACACTCTTCCAGGTGCGCGGCGACGCGCGCCGCATCGGCCGCCGACAGCACGCCATGCACGTACTCGGGCAGCTGGTCCCGCATCAATCCATTTGGGCAATCAGTCATCGGTCATGTACTCCTTGATGGCGCGCATGGCATTGTGATAGTGCACCCGACATGCGCCTTCCGTACTCTCGACAACCCGCGCGATCTCCGCATAGGGCAACCCTTCGTTGACCCGCAGCGCGAAGACGTCGCGCTGCATCGGGGACAGCCGGGCCGTCGCCTGCCGCACACGCACCAACGCCTCGTCGGCCACCATCCCGTCCAGCGCGTCGAACTCGTCAATCGCGTGCCCTTCGTCCAGTTCCACCTTGTTGCGCTGCCGCCGCTCGGCTCGCTGCCGGTCCAGCACCAGGCGCTTGAGGATGGTGAACAACCACGTGCGCAGCGACGAATCGGCCCGGAAACTCTGGAGCGAGTTGAACGCCCGCACGAACGTGTCCTGCACCAGTTCCTCGACCTCGTCACGCACCCCGTGGCTGACCGCGAACCGGGCGAGCGCCTGGGCGTGCCGTCCCACGAGTTCCGTCGCAGCACGCTGATCGCCCCCCTGCCATCGGGCAATCAGCGCTTCATCTGCCGCTGCACCATCGTCGCGTGTCGGATTGTCCATGTGCTCACCGTCTTGGACGCCCACTGGCGCCGGATGTTAAGGGCAGAATGCAACTTGACGGAACGCGGTCTCCTGACCACCCTCCGGACACCCAACGCCAACCGCCTGCCCCACCGATGCCCCAGATCATTGCGCACCGCGGTGCCTCCCGCGAATGCCTCGAAAATACCCTGTCGGCCTTCCAGCGTGCCATCGACCTGGGCGCGGACGCCGTGGAACTCGACGTTCACCTCACCGCCGATCACGCCGTGGTGGTCCACCACGATCCGGTCATTCGGGGTGCCTCGTCGCTCCCCGCGCTCGCCGGCCGGCCCATTGCCTCGTTGACGAGGGCCGAGGTCGCGACGTTCCGTTTGGGCGAGGGCGGCGCCGCGGCGACCACGGCGCTGAGCCAGCCGGGAATCGTGGTGCCAACGCTGGCAGACGTCACCGCGCTGATAGGAACGCAGGCCACGTTGTACTGCGAGCTGAAAGGGATCGGCACCGCGCGGCCGGCGATCGACGTCCTGCGCCTTGGCCACACCCCGTGCGCGGTGCATGCGTTCGATCACCGCATGATCGCGGACGCTGCCTCGTATGCGCCCGAGATGGCGCGCGGCGTGCTGGAGGTCAGCCGGCACGTCAACGCGTACACGACCCTTGCTGCCGTCGACGGCCGCGACCTCTGGCAGTTGGTCGAGTTCATCGACGAACCACTGGTCCGCGAGGTGCACGCCGGCGGAGGGCGGGTGATCGCCTGGACCGCCAATGATCCCGTGGTCGTCGAGCGACTCGCGACGTGGGGCGTGGACGCCCTGTGCTCAGACGACGTGCCGATGGTGCGGCGCGTGCTGGGGCGCTAGGGCGTTTCGGAGCTTCGGAGCTATACGGTGCTACGGCGCTACGGCGAGGCCTCTGGGGGCGTGGCAGCGGGCGCAGCGGGGGCAGCCTCCGGCTGTTTGGCGTCAGCGGGCGAAGCCTCCCCGGGGGCCGCATCGGGTGACGCGGGGGCCTCCTGGCCCTGTCGGGCGAGTTCCGCCTCCAGCCGTGCGGCCTCCGCCTCGTGCTCCTTCAGCACGGCCGACAGCCGATCCCACGCAGCGGGGTCGAGTTCCTCCCCCTTGGCCCGGGCACGGTAGACGGCGTAGCCGAGCGCTTGCGCCGCCTTGTCGGCCAACTGCCGCACGCGGAAGATCTCGAGCCGCAGGCGCCCCTCATCGAAGGCGCCCTGCGCCGCGCGCCCTGCGCGGTTCACTTCGGCCTGCAACTTGTCCCAGATTCCCATGCGAACTCCAGTCAGGTGATGTCCTGCATGCCCGTACGTGCGCGGACCCTGGTCTGTTTCCTGCGCCGTCGCGCCGGGGTGAGCCACCCTCTAACTTTCGGCCGTGACCACCGATTTCGATCGCGGCGTCCGCTCCGCGCAACTCAGCATGATCTCCAACGCCGTGCTGGCGTTGATCAAGCTCCTCGCCGGCGTGCTGGGCAACTCGTATGCGCTGATCGCCGACGCCGTCGAGTCGTCCGCCGATATCTTCTCGTCGCTCATCGTCTGGGGCGGGCTGCGCATCGCCAGCAAGGACCCCGACGACGACTACCCGTTCGGCTACGGCAAGGCAGAGACGGTGGCGAGCGCGACCGTCTCGCTGATGCTGCTTGGCGCGGCGGTGGGCATCGGCATCGAGGCAGTACGCGAGATCCAGACCCCGCACCACGCCCCCGCCCCGTGGACGCTGATTGTGCTGGTGGCGGTGGTGATCGCCAAGACCGCGCTTGGCCGACGGATCGGGGCCGTGGGGACCGAAGTGGGAAGCACGGCGGTGCAGGCCGACGCGTGGCACCATTTTTCCGACGCCATCACCAGTGCCGCCGCCTTCATCGGCATTAGTCTCGCCGTCTGGAACGGCGCGGGGTGGGAATCGGCGGATGATTGGGCGGCGCTGGTCGCGTCGGGGGTCATCGCCTTCAACGGCGTCTCCATGCTGCGCAACTCGCTGCGCGACCTGATGGACCGTCAGCCGGGCGCCAACATCGCCGCTCCCGTCCGCCTCATTGCGGAGAGCGTCTCGGGCGTGCGGGCCATCGAGAAGCTGCTGGTGCGACGTGCCGGGATCTCGTATCACGTGGAGATTCACGTGCAGGCCGACGCTGCCATGTCGCTGGTCGACTCGCACGCCCTAGGCGGGGCCGTGAAAAGCGCCATCCGCGCCGCGCAACCGCGTGTGCGCGGCGTGATGGTGCACATGGAACCCTACGACGCAAGCTGACGGCGTACAACGTACGGCGTACAGCTCACAGCTGCAGTACGCTGTACGCGGTATGCTGCACCACCACCAAAAAAAGGGCCCGCCATATCC
>CANNKR010000262.1 GCA_947504615.1 Gemmatimonadota bacterium
ATGATCGTCCAGCACACGGGCGGCACCAACTGGACACCGAGCGCGGTGGAGAGCGTCAGCAGGAAGACCGTGTAGGTCGGGCTATCCGCGCGCGCATAGGCGTCGCGCACGGCGTGCGACCGGGCGACGCGTCCCACCACCCACCGCAGGAACGCACGCACGACCCACAGGAGCGCCGCCCCGCCCTGCGCGGCCACCGTGGCGCGCAGGAGGACCATCAGCCACGACACGCCGGTGACGCTGCTGGACGAGGCCAGCAGCGACAACGCAATAGTGGCCCCGCTGACCGAGCCAGTGACGACGAGCAGCCGGTCGGCGTGCCTGCTCTCCGCGACGGGCGTGAGCGGCACGGTCGTGGGCGGCACGGTCGTAGGGGGCACGGCCTGAGGGCGCGTCCGCGCTAGACCGCCGCTTCGGCTGGCGGCTGGTCGGGGAACTCCCCTTCCCACCGCGCCATCACGGCCGCGGCCAGACAGTTACCCACCAGATTGATCGACGTGCGCGCCATGTCCATCACCGCGTCGACGCCAAGGATCACGGCCACCGCTTCCAGCGGCAGGCCGAACATCGTGAGGGCGCCCGACAGGATCACCAGCGACGCGCGCGGCACCGCCGCCACACCCTTGGACGTGAGCATGAGCGTCAGCATCATCAGCAACTGCTGGCCGAGCGTCATCTCGATGCCGCCGGCCTGCGCCGCAAAGACGGCGGCGATGGCCAGGTAGAGCGTGGAGCCGTCAAGGTTGAACGAGTACCCCGTCGGCAACACGAAGGCGATGATGCGCTTGGGAATGCCGAACTTCTCCAGCTGCTGCATGGCCAGCGGCAGCGCCGCCTCCGAGGACGCCGTGGAAAACGCGATGAGCCACGGTTCCTTGATGAAGCTCCAGAAACGGCGAATCGGCACGCGCGCGATCAGCGCCACCGGTATCAGCACAAAGATGATGAAGACCGCCAGGGCGCCGTACAGCGTGGCCACCAGCAGGGCGAGGCTCTTCAGCACGCCGAGCCCGCTCTGCCCCACCGTCACGGCAATGGCCGCGCCGATGCCGAACGGCGCGAACGACATCACGAGTCCGGTGAACTTGAACATCACCTCGCTCAGCGACTCGCAGAAATCGAGCATGAACTGCTTGGGCTTCCCCTTCACCCGCGACAGCCCCACCGCGAAGAGGATGGCAAAGAAGACGATCTGCAGCACTTCGTTGTGCGTCGCCGCCTCGAAGAAGCTCTGCGGCACCATGTGCTCGATGACGCCGGCAAAGGTGATCTTGGTCTGCGACAGGTCCTTCGCCGTCTGCGCGGAGGCGCCGGCCAGCTGCACGCCCACGCCCGGCTTGACCAGGTTCACGGCACCCAGGCCGAGAAAGAGCGCAATCGTCGTGACGATCTCGAAATAGAGGATCGACCGAAATGCCAGGCGCCCCACCTTCTTCATATCGTCGCCGTGCCCGGCGATGCCCACGACCAGCGTGGAAAAGAGCAGCGGCACGATGAGCGACTTGATCATCCGCAGGAAGACGGAGCTGATGGCCTTGGCCCCGACGAACACCGCCGGGTATTCCGATGCGGGACAGAGCCAGCCGACGAGAATGCCGAGGACCATGGCGATCGCGATCCACTGCGTGGAGCTGAGCGAGCGCTTGGGAGCGGCGGTTGGAAGTTCGGTCATGAGAGGCGTTTCACCCTGGAAGTGGAGGGGACCGTGACGTTCCCCGGTCTGCAATCACAAACGGCCAGCCGGTCAGCCACGTTGAGGCTTGCCACTGCGCAACGTGGAGTTGCGATAGCCGTACACGACGTACAACACCATGCCGATAGCGAGCCACCAGCCGAACCGGACCCAGGCCAGGCGCGGCAGTCCCGCCATCACGTACAGGCATGCCGAGGCCCCGACGACCGACACGGGCCACACGAACGGCACGCGAAACGGCCGGGGCCGGTCGGGCTCGATATACCGCAGCACCAGCACGCCGATGCACACCAGTGCGAACGCAAACAGCGTCCCGATATTCGTCAGGTCGTACGTTTCGTTGGCGTCGCCGATCAGCGACCAGCTCGCCACGAATACGCCGGTCAGCGCCGTCGTCACGTGCGGGATGTGCGTCCTGGGATGGATCCTGGCGGCCCAGCGCGGAAGCAGGCCATCGCGGGCCATCGCGAAGAAGATGCGCGGCTGGCCGTACTGGAACACCAGCAGCACCGCCGCCATCGAGAACACGGCGCCAAGGGCGACAACGCGCGAAATGCTCGTCATCCCGGTGGCGGTCAGCGCGTACGCCAGCGGATCGGCGGTACTGCCGAGCTGCTGGTACGGCACCATCCCCGTGAGCACCACGCCCACGATGATGTAGATCAGCGTGCAGATCCCGAGCCCGCCCAGGATGCCGATGGGCAGATTGCGCTGCGGGTTCTTCGTTTCCTCGGCCGCCGTCGAAATGGCGTCAAACCCGATATAGGCAAAAAAGACGATGGCCGCGCCCTGGTGTACGCCCTGAAAACCGTTGGGCGCAAACGGGCGATAGTTGGCGGGATCGATGTGCTGCGCGCCCATCACCAGGAAGAGCGCAAGCACGATCAGCTTGACGGCGACCATGATGTTGTTGGCACGCGCGCTCTCGCGCACGCCGCTCAGCAGCAGCATCGTGATGAGCGTCACGATGGCGAAGGCTGGCACGTTCACCAGCACCGGCACCCCGAACACACGCGGCGCCGACTCCATGAGCCCGTGCACGGCGGGGTCGGCGCTGAGCAGCGCCGTCCGATAGCCGGTGGTCAGCCAGATGGGCAGGTCCAGCCAGCCGTGAGTGAGCGACTTGAAGTAGTCGCCCCACGAAATCGCGACCGCGACATTGCCCACCGCGTACTCGAGAATCAGGTCCCAGCCGATGATCCAGGCGACAACCTCGCCCAGCGTGGCATACGTGTATGCATACGCGCTGCCGGCCTGGGGAATCATCGACGCAAGCTCGGCATAGCAGAGACCGGCCAGTGCACACACACAACCGAGCAGCAGGAACGAAAGAACAAGGGCCGGGCCGGCGCCCACGCGAATCACGTGGCCCATCGCATCGGTCTGCCCCGCCGCCGCCGAACCGATGGCGCCAAAGATACCGGCGCCGATGACGGCACCGATGCCGAACATGATCAGGTCCCCGGCCCCGAGCGACCGTTTGAGCCCCGACCCTTCCGTTTCTGCGATCAGCTCCGCGATCGGTTTGCGGGCGAACAATCTCATGCCGCGTCCTCAAAGGAACGGCGGGCGATCCTCGCTCGGAGGGCCGCCCGCCCAGGGTGAGTCAGGAAGAAAACGAAATGACCGCGCGCGACGTGGGCATCGGACTAACGGCCCGCCCCGGCGGCCGCGCGTCCAGCACGGTGCCACAGCAGATAGACCGGCACGCCAAGGAGCACGATGGCCAGCCCCGACAGCGCCTGCACGCGCGTCTTGTCGGCCAGCAGCAGCGTCACCGCCACGCCGGCCGCCGACACGATGTACAGCGCCGGCAACACCGGATACCCCAACGCCCGCACCGGCCGGTGCTCGTTGGGGCGCTTCCAGCGCAACAGGAAGAGGCCAATCGTCGTCAACGCATAAAACAGCAGCGCCGCGAAGATCACGTAATCGAGCAACTGGTTGTAGCTGCCGGTCAGGCAGAGCGCGCTCGTCCACACCGACTGGATGACCAGCGCGTACGCCGGCACGCCGTGCACGCTCAGCGTTCCCGCGCGCTGGAAGAACAGCCCATCCCGCGCCATCGCGTAGTAGACGCGCGCGCCCGACAGGATGAGCCCGTTGTTGCAGCCGAAGGTCGAGATGAGAATGGCGATGGCCATGATCATCCCCCCGTTCGCGCCGAACATGCTCTCCATCACCGCCGTCGCCACGCGGTCCTGCGTGGCGTGGTCGATGCCACGCGCCATCACCGTCGCGCCCTCGGCGACCCCGTGAATCGGGAGCACCATCAGGTACGACACGTTGGCGAGCACGTACAGCAGCGTCACCAGTCCCGTGCCGAGCATCAGGGCCCGCGGCAGGTTGCGCGACGGGTTCTGCACCTCGGCGGCGGCGAACGTC
>CANNKR010000263.1 GCA_947504615.1 Gemmatimonadota bacterium
AGGCCAGTCGATGTTGGCGACGGTGGCCACCCAGAGTCCGCGAAACTCGCGACTGATCGTCGGTGGATCGGCGCTGGGCGCCGGCGTGATGGGCGTCGTCGGTGTGGTCGGGGTCGTCGGCGTGGTCGGGCTCGTGGGCCCATCGCCACCACCTGTGGCGCAGGCGACCGCGAAGACGATGGCAGCAAGGGCGAGACGACGCATGAATGAAAAATGCCGCACGGTACGCGCGGCGGCGAGATGCACCGGTCGGCTTGGCGTGATCGGCCGGGACACCCTCCACCGTCCACCGTCCACCGTCCACCGTCTACCGTCTACCGTCCACCGTCTCCGCCAGCGCCCGCCACGGCAGCCGTGCACACTTGTGCCGCGCCGGGAACGCGGCCACGCCAGCCAGCGCACTCATCTCGCCCAGGGAATCGTCGGGCTCTCCGCCGGCCAGCATTTCGTCGAACCGCTGCGACAGCGCGTCGATCTCGCTGCGCGTCCGCCCGCGCACCAGTTCCATCAGCATCGATGCCGCGGCCTGCATGATGGAGCAGCCCGTGCCGGTGAACCGGGCATCGACCACCACCCCGTCGCGCTCCAGCACGGCCACCGTGACGTCGTCCCCGCACAGCGGATTCTTCACCGAGTGCACGCCGGTCGCGCGTTCCAGCGCCCCTTTGTGTCTCGGTCGCCGGTAGTGGTCGAGAATGCGTTCCTGGTACAGCGCCGCCAGCCCGGCGCCGCCGTCAGCCGACGTGGGCACCGAACCGCTCCTTCGCCTTGCGCAGCGACGCGGCCAGCGCGTCGATGTCCGCCGTCGTGTTGTAGACGTAGAAGCTCGCTCGCACGGTCGCCGTCACCTTCAGCGCGCGCATCAGGGGCTGCGCACAGTGATGTCCGGCGCGCACGCACACGCCATCAACGTCGAGCATCGTGCTCAGGTCGTGCGGATGGATGTCGCCCAGCGAAAAACTGACCACGCCGCTCCGCTCCTCGGCCGTGACGGGGCCGTGCACCACTATCCCGTCGATCTCCCCCAGCCGGGCCAGCGCGTACCGCGACAACTCCACCTCGTGCGCGCGCACGGCGTCCATGCCCAGGCCGTCGAGATACCGTACCGCCGCGGCCAGCCCCACGGCGCCTTCCACGTTGGGCGTGCCGGCTTCGAACTTGTAGGGCAGCGTGTTCCACGTGGTGTCGCCGTCAAAGACGAACTCGATCATGTCGCCGCCGAACTGGTAGGGCGGCATCGCGTCGAGCAGCTTGCGGCGCACGATCACGCCGCCGATCCCCATGGGGCCGAGCATCTTGTGGCCGCTGAACGCATAAGCGTCCACGCCCAGCGCGTCGAAGCCGACGCGCAGGTGGGGCGCTCCCTGGGCGCCGTCGCAGAACGCCACCGCCCCCACGGCATGGGCGATCTTCACGATCTCGCGGACGTCGTTCACCGTCCCCAGCGCGTTCGACACGTGCCCGAACGCCACCACCTTGGTGTTGGCCGTCACGAGCGCGCGCAGCTGCCCAAGGTCCACCTGCCCGACCTCATTCAGTTCGCAAATGCGGAACTCGGCGCCCACCGCGCGCGCCAGCTGCTGCCAGGGGACGAAGTTGGCGTGATGCTCCAGGCGCGTCACCACGATGCGGTCGCCGCGGTGCACGTGCGAATGCCCCCACGCCGAGGCCAGCAGGTTGAGCGACTCGGTCGTGCCCCGCGTGAAGATCAGCGTGTCGGTGTCGGACGCACCCAGGAACTTCGCGATCGTCGCGCGCGCGCCGTGATACGCATCGGTGGCCGCGCCACTCAGCTTGTAGGCGCCGCGGTGCGGGTTTGCATTGGCGGTCTCGTAGAACTCGCGAATGGCGTCGAGCACGACGCGCGGCTTCTGTGACGTCGCCGCCGAGTCGAGGTAGACCAGCTTGGGGCTGGCCGCGAGCAGCGGAAAGTCGGGACGCAGGTCCCCGAACACCGCACCCGCCGCGCTCATTCGGTGCTGACCGCGTCGGGAGGCACTCCATCCTGCTCGAGCGCGGCGTGCATCGCGTGCCACGCCAGCGAGGCGCATTTCACGCGCAGCGGGAACCGTGACACGCCGCCGAGGGCCTTCAGCGACCCCAGCGACGCTGCGTCCTCGGGGTGCTTGCCCGTGACGACGCCGTGGAACTTCTGGAACAGCTGTTCGACTTCGGCCTTCGACTTCCCCTTGATCGCCGCCGTCATCAGCGAAGCGCTCGCCTTGGAGATGGCGCAGCCGCTCCCCTGGAACGACACGTCCGCGATCTGCTCCCCGTCGAGCCTGAGCCACACCGTCAGCTGGTCGCCGCACAGCGGGTTCACGCCGTCGGCGTGCACGCTGGCGTCGTCCATCGTGCGGAAGTTCCGCGGACGGCGGTTGTGGTCGAGGATGATGCTCTGGTACAGCTCGTCGAGTTCAGCGGACACGCGACCCTCGTTAGACCGGCTCGGCCTGGATGAAGCGTCCGAAGAGCGAGGCTTCGAGCGCGAGCTTGAGGGGCTCGAGCTCGATCAGCTCCAGCACCTCGGCGGCGAAGGCATAGGTAAGGAGCGCGCGGGCGCGCTCACCGCCGATGCCACGGCTCTTCATGTAGAACAGCGCCATCTCGTCCAGCCGGCCCACCGTGGCACCGTGCGTGCACTTCACGTCGTCGGCAAAGATCTCCAGCTGCGGTTTGGTGTCCACCCGCGCGCCCTCGCTGAGCAGCAGCGCCTTGTTGGTCTGCTTGCCATCGGTCTTCTGCGCTTCCGGATGCACGAACACCTTGCCGTTGAAGACGCCGTGCGAGGTGCCATCCATGATGCCCTTGTACACTTCGCGGCTCGAGCAGCTTGGCGCGATGTGCTCCACGAACGTCTGGTGGTCGGCGTGCTGCTCCTCCTCCAGCGCGTACAGCCCGTTCAGGCGCACCTCGGCGTTCTCGCCCAGCAGCCGCGAGTAGACGTTGGTGCGCGACAGCTGCGCCCCCGTGGCGAACGAGAACGAATGGTAGATCGAGTCGCGCCCCTGCACGGCCTGCGTCGTGCCCACGTGAAACGCCGAGCCGCTCTCGCGCTGCACCTTGTAGTGATCCACGCGCGCGCCATCACCCACCACCACTTCGGCCACGTGGTTCGTGAAGTGGGCCGCGGTGCCGATGGACGAGAAGCTCTCGATGAGCGTCAGCTGCGCGCCGTGGTCGGTGACCACGAGCGTGCGCGGGTGCAGCGAGGTGTTCGCCGCGTGCGCGTCGGTGAGGTACAGGATGTGCACCGGCTCGTCCACCACGATGTCGCGCGGCACGTGGATGACGACGCCGTCGGTAAGGAAGGCCGTGTTGAGCGCCGTAAAGGCGTGCGCCGATGGTGCCAGCGTGCCCAGCCGCTCGGCCAGCAGTTCGGGCGCCTCCTTGAGCGCCTCGCTGAACGTCATCACGCGCACGTCGGCGTCGAGCTGGGCGAACGACGAGAGCGCCGGCTCGTAATGGCCGTTGACGAAGACCAGCAGGTGCCAGCTCTGTCCGTACGTGAACGGGACGAGGTCTTCGGCCGTCAGCGTGGTGGCCACGCTGGACTTGGCTGGCTTGAACGTGCGCTCGGCGATCGGCGTCACCGAGGTGAAGTGCCAGTCCTCGTCGCGCGTGGTCGGAAAGCCCACCGCCTCGAACTGCTCGATAGCCGCGATCTTCAGCCGGGGGAGCCACGCCTTGCGCGCGTCGGGGTGGGGCGCGGCCGCGTGGGGCGCGGCGTCAAAGAGCTCACGGTAGTCCTTGGGCGAGGTCACGCCACGGCCTCCGCCGACTCCAGCAGCCAGTCATAGCCGCGCTCCTCGAGCTCGAGCGCCAGTTCCTTGCCGCCCGACTTGATGATGCGCCCCTGCGCGAGCACGTGCACGAAGTCGGGAACGATGTAGTTGAGCAGCCGCTGGTAGTGGGTCACCACGATGGTGGAGCGGTCGGGACGCTTCAGCTTGTTGACGCCCTCGGCGACGATGCGCAGTGCGTCAATGTCGAGGCCCGAATCGGTCTCATCGAGGATGGCGAGCTTCGGCTCCAGCACGGCCATCTGCAGGATCTCGTTGCGCTTCTTTTCGCCA
>CANNKR010000264.1 GCA_947504615.1 Gemmatimonadota bacterium
GAGCAGAAGTCCCGGTACCTGCCGCGCCTTTGCCGTGACATGGTGGGCGCCTACGCGCTCTCCGAGGCGTCGTCGGGAAGCGACGCCTTCGCCCTGCAGACGCGTGCCACGGAACAGCCCGACGGATCGTGGGTGCTGAACGGCCAGAAGTTGTGGATCACCAATGGCGCGGAGGCGGAATTCTTTCTCGTCTTCGCCACCGTCGACGCATCGAAGGGCTACAAGGGCGTCACTGCCTTCATCGTCGAACGCGGCTTCCGCGGCTTCTCGACGGGCAAGAAAGAAGACAAGCTCGGCATCCGCGCGTCCAGCACTACGGAGCTGATCTTCGACAACGTCCCGGTGCCGGCGGCCAATGTGCTCGGCCCGTTGGGCCAAGGATACAAGATTGCCATCGAGACGCTCAACGAGGGGCGCATCGGCATCGGCGCGCAGATGATCGGCAACGCGCAGGGCGCACTCGACGCCGCCGTGGCCTACCTCAAGGAACGCAAGCAGTTCGGCAAGGCGCTGCGTGAGTTCCAGGGGATCCAGTTCCAGGTGGCGCAGGCGGCCACGGAGCTCGAAGCGGCGCGGTTGATGGTGTACAACGCCACGCGGCTCAAGGACGCCGGGCACGACATCGCGGTGACGGGGGCGATGGCCAAGCTGTTCGCGTCGCAGGTCTGCCAGAAGGTCACGTCGCTGGCCGTGGAGCTCCTGGGCGGTGCGGGCTACACCAAGGATTATCCCGTGGAGAAGTTCTATCGGGACGCCAAGATCGGGGCGATCTACGAAGGCACATCCAACATGCAGCTGCAGACGATCGCCAAGGCCGTGCTGAAATAGTTGGAACCAGGAGATTCCGCACCGCGATGCGGGATCTCCTACACGTCCATCACCATCGCCACATCGGCGGCCAGCTGCCCGGCCGCGCGCGCGCGCGTCAGCCACGACACGCCGAAGAACACGAGCACCGAAAGCACCAGCGACAGTCCGCTGGTCGAGACGCCACCCGGCAACGAGAGGACCCGGGCGTAGACCAGCGTCTCGATCACGAGCGTGAGCGTGAGCCCGGTTGCGATGGAGGCAATGGCCCCTTCCCGGGTCGCGCCCTTCCAGTTGAGGCCAATCGCGAGACTCGGCACGAGCGTCGCCGCAAACAACCCGAACCCGAAGATGCCGAGGAACGCCACGAGCGTTCCCGACCACTGGGCCACGGCGGCGGCGATCACCGACAGCACCAGCGTCCACCGACGCCCCCAACGCAGTTCATCGTGCACCCGGCGCCCAAAGGCGATCGGCAGGTCGTGCGTCAGCGCAGCCGCCCCGATGTTCATGAACGCGTTGACGGTGCTCATGCCGGCGGCAATCACCCCGGCAAAAACGAGGCCGGCGACGACGCTCGGGGTGAAGCCCAGGACGAACGCCGCCGTGGCATCGTCCGGGCGGGCGAGCGGCGCCAGGCGCCCCTGGGCCACGAGCGCGCGCACCGCCAGCCCGACCCCCACGAAGAGCAGGAGCGTCATCGTCATCACCACGCTCATGATCAACGGATACCACTTCAGCCGCCGCGGATCGCGCAGCATGTAGAACTTGTGCAGCACGTGCGGCTGGCCGAGCGAGCCGAGCCCGAAGACGAAGAACAGCGAGAGCGCCGACTGCGCCGTCATCGTGCCCCAGGGCCCGAGAAATCTGGCGTCCACCGCCATGATCGCCCGCGAGATGCCCGTCATGCCACCGCCCGTGCGAAGCACGAACCAGAAGACGGTCACCGAGGCCACGGTCTTCACCACGCCCTCGAACAGGTCGGTATAGACGCCGGCGAGCATGCCGCCGGTGAGCGTGTACGAGAGCGTCACCAGCATCGCGATCCAGACGCCGGCCGCGAGCCCCGTGTTGAACAACGCGTCGATGACCAGCCCGAGCGCCAGGAAGTTGGTCGCCATGTAACCGACGATCGCCACGAGCATGGCGACGGCCGCCAGCCCTTGGGCGGCCGGCGACGAGAACCGTGCGCCGATGGCGTCGGGAATCGTGAACAGTCCGCGCGTTTCGCGCAGCAGCCGCAGGCGTTTGGCCAGCACCCAGGCACCCATGGTGTTGGTCACGGCCGCCGAGAGCACGATGAACACCGCGCCAATGCCGACGGAGTAGACCAGCCCGGGTCCCCCGATGAACGCGAAGCCGGACAACGTGCTCGCCATGGCGGCCACCGCCAGCGTGACAATGCCGACGCCCTTGCCCGCCGCGAAATAGTCAGCGGCGCTGTGCGTGCGCCGGGTGGCCCATGTCGCGATGACCGCGACGCCCACGAAGTAGAGCACCGCCACCGCGATGATCGCGGGATGCCGCTGCGCCACGGTCGCGGCCGCGACGAGTGGCCAACCGCTCACGCCACCCTCGAGACGGCGGCGGCGCGCACTCGCGCCAGATCGGCGTCGGTGAGCGTGTCGGCGTCAAAGGACACGGCGTACGCGACGGGAAGGAAAAACAACGGCGTGATCCCCACGCCGTACAGCACCACCGCGGTGCGCAGGGGCAGGCCCAGCCAGAGCGGGCCACCGGGCCCCTCGGCCGCCGGCAGCAGCAGCGCCAGCGCAAAGGCGCCGGCCAGCACGACGAACGTCAGTCCGATAGCGGCACCGACGACCAGCCGCACGCGGCCTGCGCGTGCCGCGCCGAGCAGCATGATCGCCGCCAGCGCGCCGGGCCCGCCGACTGCGACGCCCCACGCCGACCAGACCGGGGCGCCGCCGGGCAGGAACGCGAGCGCGTAGGCTCCTGCCACGGCAAGACACGAAGTGACGAACGCCGCGAGTGCAAAACGCGTGATCATCCGGCGGAGTGGCTAGGGGTCTGCAGCGGGGCTCGACTGGTCGCTTCCTGCGCCGTCGAGGGGGACCCCCGAAAGCTACCGAATGGCTAGCTGCCGGAACCAGCCAGGTCGTCATGCGGCGCGAGCGCGCGCTTCACCAGCCAGGCCACCAGCGCGATGGGCAGCACCACGAAGAACAGGATCTTGAAGACCATCACCGACACCAGCCCGATGGCGATGAGGCCGAGCACCGGAATGCCGAGGATCGCCACGCCCAGCAGGGGGCGCAGGACAAACAGGCGGGCGAGCAAGGCGAGCATCGTCGGTACTCCAGTTGGGGACAGTCCACCCTACGGCGCGCGCCGGTCCGGTGGTTTCGCTCGCCCTCAGCCCTGCCCGAACACGGGCTCGCTGGGGCGGCCCACGGCAAAGCCCTGCACGAAGGCGGCGCCGTTGGCGTGCGCCCACTCCAGCTCCCCAGCCGTCTCGACGCCTTCGGCGATGGTGGCGATGCCCAGCTCGGTGGCGATCTCGATGGTTTTCCGTGCAACGAGCGCCTTGTACGGGTCGCGATCGACACCGCGCACGAGGTCCATGTCGAGCTTGATGAAGTCCGGGCGCAGCTGGTGGAGGCGATTGAGCGACGAGTAACCGGCACCGACGTCGTCGAGCGCCACCCGGAAGCCGGCGTCACGGTACGTGGCCAGCAGTCCACGCAGGTGAACGACGTCGGGCGCGTGCTCGCTTTCCACGACCTCGAAGACCACGCGGTCGTGCGTGAGGCCCAGCCGGTCAATGACCTGGACAGTGTGGGCGAGCGCAGCGAGTGGATCGTCGATGGCGCTGGGCGTCAGGTTCACGAAGAGCGCCTCGGGGTGCTGCGCGCGCATCATCGCGTCAATGGCGGATTCGCGGGCGGCGAGATCGAGGTCGGCCACCATGCCGCAGCCGCGGGCCACCTCGAACATGTACGGCGCGTGCACCAGGCAGCCGTCGCGCTCGACCCCGCGGAGCAGCGCCTCGCGGGCGAAGATGTGCGCCGGGTTGCCGCTGTGCACGATAGGCTGCAGGACACTGGTGTAGCGATGCTCGTCCACCAGTTCGCGCAGCCAGGTGCTCTGACTGACGAGTGAGAACTGCGCATACGACTTCACGTGCGGAAAGTCCCCGATGGACAGCGTGCCACCTGCGGGCTTGTACAGCACCCGCGTTTCTTCCGCCTCGCCGTGGGTCAACTGGCGGCGCAGGGGCCCCACGAGGTCCCGGAGTA
>CANNKR010000265.1 GCA_947504615.1 Gemmatimonadota bacterium
CCACCGTGGGCGAAAAGAGCGCAAACAGGGCTGATTCCGGCGCCGGCTGCGGCTGCGCCAGTGCGTCGTCCGTAGCGGCCAGCAACTCGGTGTCCACTGCCTCCTGAATGGCCGCGATGTCCGCGTCCGTGGCGTGCCCCTGGGCGACCAGCCATCTGGGGAACGTCGTAACCGGGTCGCGCAGCGCGTCGGCTTCCCGCTCGGCGCTGGGCCGGTACAGCACTTCATCGTCCGACAGCGAGTGCGAGTACGGGCGGATGACGTGCGCGTGCACCAGCGCCGGCCCCTTCCGCTCGCGGGCATAGGCCACCGCCTTCTTCATCACCTCGAGCGAGGCCAGGAAGTCACAACCGTCCACTTCCTGGATGTACAGCCCCGGGAACGACGCGACGAGCTTGGAGATGGAGCCACCGGCGGTGTTCACCTCCACCGGCACCGAAATGGCGTAGCCGTTGTCCTCGACCAGATAGACCACGGGAAGCTTCAGGTTCGTCGCGGTGTTCAGCGACTCCCAGAACTCACCCTGCGACGTAGTGCCGTCGCCGGTGGTCACCAGGGCGACTTCGTCCCCCTGGAAGCCCTCGGTGATGCCCAGCAGCCCGGCGCGCATCGACGCCTCGGCGTTGCCGACCGCCTGCAGGAACTGCGTCCCCGTGGGCGATGACGTCGAGACGATGTTGAGCTGCTTGTGCCCCCAGTGCGACGGCATCTGCCGGCCGCCCGAGTTGGGGTCGATGGCCGCGCCCACGGCGCTGTAGAGCATCTCGGCGGCCGTCATTCCCAGCGACAAGCACAACGCACGGTCGCGGTAGTACATGTAAAACCAGTCGTACCCCGGCTTGAGCACCTGCCCGGCGGCGGTCAGCACGGCCTCATGGCCGGCGCCCGAGATCTGGAAGAAGATCTTGTTCTGCCGCTTGAGCTGGATCTCCCGGTCGTCGATCCGGCGCGACAGGAGCATGGTCTTGTATGCGGCGAGGAGTTCGTCGCGCGTCAGGCCGTGGGCAGGGCCCGCGGTGGCGCGGCGGTCCGATTTGGTCGAGCTGGCCATGTGTCTGGTCGTTCGGGGGCGAACGGATGGCCCTGAGACGGGGCCGGGGGCTGGAGGAACGAACGAAAGGTAGTCCGTGCCGGCACCGTGGGGGAGCGGCGGGCCCCAGCCGGGCAGGGATGCGTGGGGCAGGGCAACGCACTAGCCTTTACGCATGGCGAGCAAAGGACGCGCATACCGCACCGTCGACGTCGAGGGCTTCGAGGTCCTCGTCGGCAAGGCCGCCTCCGACAATGACTACCTGACCTTCAAGGTGGCCAAGCCGCAGGACCTCTGGCTGCACGTCAACGGCGTCCCCGGGAGTCACGTGGTGGTCCGCAATCCGGACAAGCTTCCCGACATTCCCAAGCCGGTGATTGAGCGGGCCGCCGAGTTTGCCGCGTACTACAGCAAGGCGCGCGAAGCACGCGGCAAGGTGGAGGTGCACGTCTGCTGGGCCAGCGACGTGCGCAAGGTGCGCGGCGCCCCGGCCGGTGAAGTGCAACTGCGCCGGTGGGACCGCGTGAAGGTGTACCCGCGCGCCCTGGAGGGTGAGGATGATGCGTAGCGCCCAGCGGTTCGTGGCCACCGCGCTGACGATGGCCGCGCTGTCGTGCCGCACCCCGCCCGCCCCGGCGCCCGTGCCTGCGGGGCCGCCGCCGGTTCCGCTGGCCGCGCAGAATCCGTCGCCCATGCAGGAGCGCACGCGACGCCACGAACGGCTCCTCCAGCGCAGCGATCTCGGGGTGCATCTCAGCATTGAAGGGTTGCTGCCCAAGGCGGTCGAGGTCTTCATTCCGCAGCGCGCACTCAACACAGCGTCGGTACCGCTGGTGCTGCATTTCATGGGTGCCACATGGGTGCCGCAGCGGGCCATCGCGTCCATGGATCGTCCGGTCATCGTCGCGGCGACGTACCTGGGCGGCGGGTCGAGCACCTATGCGCGCCCGTTCGCCGCCGACACGCTGCTTTACCTGCGCCTGCTCGACACGCTGCGCGCACGCGTGGCGCAGGTCACGGGCGCCCCCCGCATCGACGGCGTCTACCTGACGGGCTGGAGCGCCGGCTACGGCGCCATTCGCGAGATCGTCCGCCGCACGGCGAACCTCCCGCAGGTGGATGGTGCGTTGCTCATCGATGGCCTGCACACCAGTTATATCCCCGACCGCAAGGTGCTGGCCGACAGCGGCGTGCTCGATACCGCCGGCCTGGCCCCGTTCGCCGAGTTCGCACGTCTGGCGGCGGCCGGCAGCAAGCGGTTGATCGTCACGCACTCGGAGATCTTTCCGGGCACCTTTGCCAGCACCACCGAATGCTCCGACTGGCTGCTGGGCACGCTGGGCCTCAAGCGGGTCCCCGTGCTTGAATGGGGGCCGCTGGGCACGCAGTTGCTGAGTCGCACCACGAAAGGGCGCTTCGAGGTGCTCGGCTTCGCCGGCAACTCCGCCCCCGATCACGTCGACCAATTCCACGGCATGGCGGCGTTTGTCGAACGCCTGCTCGCCCCCTGACTTCGGAGTCCCGATGATGCTATCTCGCGCGCTTGCATTTCTTGCGCTCTCCGCGTGCACGCTCCACGCCCAAGGCACCCAGGGCGATTACATCGCTCGGGATTTCAAGTTCTCCACCGGCGATGCGCTCCCCGAACTGCGCCTGCACTACACCACACTCGGCACGCCGCAGCGCGATGCGGCCGACCTGGTGCGCAACGCGGTGATGATCCTGCATGGCACTGGCGGCACCGGGCGCAGCTTCCTGTCGGCGACCTACGCGGGTGAACTGTTCGGCCCGGGCAAGCTGCTCGACACGGCGCGCTATTACATCGTGCTGCCCGACGGCATCGGACACGGCGGATCGAGCAAGCCGAGCGATGGATTGCACGCGCGGTTCCCGAAGTACACGTACGATGACATGGTGCACGCGCAGCAGTTGCTGCTCACCAAGGGGCTGGGCGTGAACCATCTGCGCCTCGTGATGGGCACCTCGATGGGCTGCATGCATGCGTGGGTGTGGGGCTACACGTTCCCCGATTTCGTCGATGGCCTCGTGCCGCTGGCGTGCGCGCCGGCGCCGATCGTCGGGCGCAATCGCATGATGCGCAAGATGATCATGGACGACATCCGGAATGATCCGGCGTGGCAGGGCGGGGAATACACCGAGCAGCCCAAGGGCGTGATCGCCGCGTCGCAGCTGCTCTTCATGATGACCAGCGCCCCGCTGGTCCAGCACCGCCAGGCGCCGACGCGCGAGGCCGCGGACTCGGCCATCGTGGCGTACCTCGCCGCGCGCGTCCGGGTGACCGACGCCAACGACATGCTCTACCAGTTCGACGCCTCGCGGGACTACGACCCGTCCGGGCACCTGGCGCAGGTGACGACGCCGGTGCTCGCCATCAACTCGGCGGACGACCTCGTGAACCCGCCGGAGCTCGGGATCATGGAACGGCTGATGCCGCAGGTCGCGAAGGGAACGTTCATCCTGTTGCCGATCTCGGCGCAGACCCGCGGCCACGGCACGCATTCGGTGCCGACCGTGTGGGGCGGGCATCTGTCGGCGTTCCTGAAGACCTTGCCGCAACGCTGATTGCTCGGCTCGGTTGGCTCGGTTTCTTTCAACACGGAGACCGGAGGCTCACAGAGGGCCACGGAGTACTGCAACAGAACAAATCAAAGGGGTCGTGGCGGCGAGTACCGTCCGTCGCGACCCCTTTAAAGCAGTGGCCGTACTCCGTGGCCCTCCGCTACCTCCGGTCTCCGTGTTGAACGAACGGATCCCGTCGCTGGGATTGGTTTGTTGAACACGGAGGAACGCGAGGAATACCGAGGGCCACGGAGAACTGCAACAGAACAAATCAAAGGGGTCGTGGCGGCGAGTACTGACCGCTGCGACCCCTTTAAAGCAGTGGCCGTACTCCGTGGCCCTCTGTGCGCCTCCGGTCTCCGCGTTGAAGAAACCGGTCTCCGCGTTGAAGAAACCGGTCTCCGCGTTGAAGAAACCAGCCTTGCCTTGAGGAAACCGATCAGG
>CANNKR010000266.1 GCA_947504615.1 Gemmatimonadota bacterium
GCATCGAGTATCTGTAACAGGGGGCTGTCGGCGGCTTCATCGTCGCGATAGCAGGCAATGAGCAGCAGGCGCGGCGGGTCTGGGAGGCGAAGCACCTCGAGCAGCAGCAGCCCGGAGTCCAGATCACCCCAGTGCAGGTCATCCAGAAAGAGCACCAGCGTGCGATCGCGACCGAGCGCGATCAGCAGATCGCGCAGCGCAGCATAGCCACGGCGACGCAGTCCCTGCGCGTCCTGGAAGACCGTGACCTGCCGCTCGCCGCCCGTGGCGTCGAACTCGCGCAGCACGGGGAACATCCGCGTAAGCGCCCCAAAGTCGCGCGGGATCAGCCCAGCTCGCTCGTCTTCACCGAGGGTACGGAGGTATCGGCTCAGTTCATCGATGATGCTGTCCACCGCCTTGAACGGCACCGATTCGCGCTGGTAGCAGCGCGCCGTCAGCGTCAGGACATCATCGCCCAGGGAGGCCAGAAAGTGCCGGCCGAGCGTGGTTTTTCCCATACCCGACGGGCCCGTGAGATGCACGATGGCCGGCGCGGTGGTGCGGGCGTGATCGAGCGCCTGGCCGAGCGAGCGCAGTTGCGGCTCGCGGCCGACGAAGGACACTCCCGGGCGAGTCGTGGTCGTGTCGGCGGACGATCCCGCGGCGCGGCCAAGCCGATGCACAATTTCCGCACCGTTGGGACGGGCCGCCGGATCGCGAGCGAGCAAGGCGCGACACAGTGCGTCGAGGTCCCGCGGTATACTGGGTTCGATATCACGCGGCGGCGGCGCGTCTTGCTTCACGCGCGCATGCAGGATCTCGACGAACGCCCCCTCAAACGGCAGGCGTCCGGTGAGCGCCTCGTAGAGCAGGAGCCCAACGCAGTACCAGTCGCTGGCTTCGGTGAACGGCGCTCCCGTGACGTGCTCGGGCGACATGTACGCCGGTGTACCCACAAGCGTGGACGAGCCGTGGCCGTCGGCGAGCCCCAGATGCGCGACGAAGCCGAAGTCGAGCACCACGACGCGCCCGTCGCGCGTGACCATCACGTTGGACGGCTTGACGTCACGATGCAGCATGCCGGCGGCGTGCAGCGCCATCAGGCCATCGCACAACTCACCGAACGCGCGGCGCAGGCGCGTTTCGTCAAAGGCGCGCTTGAATCCCTTGGTGGAGCGGTCGGCGGGACGCACCCAGTCCAGCAGGTCCTCGCCGTTGACCAACTCCATGGTGACGAACCACGCCCCGTCGCGCGAGAACATCTCGTCGAGGCGCACGAGGTTGCGGTGCCGCACGTCGGCCACCGACCGGAACTCCTGCTTGAAGCGGAGCAGCCCCACGGCGTCGGTCTTGCGCAGGCGCTTGACCGCCACGGGCTGATCGCGCACCTGATCCCACGCCTCGAAGACGATGCCGTACCCGCCCTCGCCGAGTGAGCGGCGGAACTCGAATCGCGAGTCGCCGTCGAGGTTCCATCCGCCCTTCAGTTCGCTCACTGCGGCACGGGGTGCAGGAGGTCGAGGACGGCGTCGGTGAACGCTTTGGCATACCGGGTCGCGGAAAAGTCCCGGGCCCGACTCGTGGCGCCATCGGCGCAACGCGCTGCGAGTTCTGGGTCGTCGATCAAGCGCAGTAGCGCACCAGCCAGTGCGTCGGCATCACCAAAGGGCGCCAGCAAGCCATTCACACCCGGGGTAATTACCTCCGCAGGCCCACCGGCCGCGCCGGCGACCACGGGTTTGCCGAGCGCCATCGCCTCAACGACGACAATACCGAATGGTTCCCTGTCAGACGCATGCACGATGATGTCCATGGCCTGCATCCAGCGCGGGACGTCGGCCTGAAAGCCGGCAAAGGTCACGGCGTCGCCCAGTCCGAGTCGACGCACCTGGTCCTGCAACTGCGCGGGGTACTCAGGTTCGGGTTCATGCGGTCCGCCAACAATCACGACGCGCGCGTCGGGATGGTGCGCGCGCACAGCGAGTAGTGCGTCGACAAGAACGTGCATCCCCTTCCAGTACTGCAGGCGCCCGACCATTCCGATGAGCGCACCGGTCGATGGCAGGCCCAGCGCGGCTCGCGCCATCGCCGGCGACTCTGCACGCGCCAAGTCGAACCGTTCGAGCGAAGCCCCCGGGTACACCAAGCGCTGTGGGCGATGCGGCCAGATGTTCGCCTGCGCCGCCGCGCAATCGCGCGACAGCACGAGGATGCCGCACGCTGGGAGCAGTGTCGCCAGACGGTCCATCCAGTCGGGCTGTGGCAACCCCACCTGGTACCAGGCGGCCGGTACACCAGCCAACCATGCCGCGGGGCCAGCCATCGTCTGGGACGCCACCATCCATCCGAACACCATCGACACCTTCCGTTCACGCGCCAGTTGTGCGATGGCGCGGATGACGGCCCACCGGCGGCCCAATTGGCGCAGGCGCCCCGCGGGGAAGAGGTGTGTCTCGTAGCCGAGGGTGCGTGCTTCGTTGATCATCGGGCCATCGCGAGTAAAGACGACGATCCATTCGACGGGGCCGTCGCGCCCGTGCTGCAGCAACTGACGGAACATCATCTCGCCGCCGCCCAGCTGCTCGCCAAGCGGCATCACCAGCAGCACACGCGGCCTGATCACCGGCGCGCCTCACGTTCGACGATCGCGCGAAAGCGGGATTCGAAGTCGGCCACCGAATACAGTTCGGCGTGTTGCCGGAGCGCGCCAGAATCCCAGGTGATGGCCTCGGCGCGCTGCACGGCCTGGGCCAGCGAGGCGACGGTCTGGGTGCCGAACAACACGCCGGTGACCCCATCGCGCACCGTTTCGACTGCCCCCCCGGCCCCGTAGGCGATGACCGGCCGCCCGCTGGCATTCGCCTCAAGCGGCGTGATGCCGAAATCCTCCTCGCCCGGGAAGACGAGGGCACGACAGTCGCGCATCGCCGCGGCGACGCCGACGTCATTCACCTGGCCGCGGAACTCCACGTTGGGGCCCGCCTTGGCCTCGAGCGACGCGCGCGCCGGCCCGTCGCCAATGACCACGAGCGGCAGGCCAAGCTGAGTGAAGGCCTCCACCGCCAGGTCGATGCGCTTGTAGTGGGCGAGGCGTGCGACGACGAGGTGACTGCGACCAGCGCCCGTCCCCACGGTGAAGCGGTCGGTTTCAACGGGCGGATGCAGCACCTCGCTGGACCGTCCCCAGCACCTCCGCACGCGTTCGCCCACCAGATGCGAGTTCACCACGATATGCGTTGGCCGCCGCGCGGTGCGCACATCCCAGGCACGCAGCCCCGCGATGACCGGTGGCAGAGCCAGCCGCACCAGCGCGCCGAAATTTTCACGCGCCACGTAGCGGTCGTAGTCCCACACCCAGCGCATCGGCGTATGGCAATAGCAGATATGCAGCGCACCTTTCGGCACGCGGACGGCCTTGGCCCAGGCGCTACTGCTGCTCACCACCACGTCGTACCCGCGAAGATCCATTTGCTCGATCGCAAACGGATACAGCGGCAGGTACGAACGGAAGTGGCGCTTCCACGCCGGCAGGTGCTGCATCCACGACACCCGGATGTCCGCGTCGCGCAGCGATGTCGGCATGGCATCGCGGTCGGCGATCGACGTGAAAATCGGGGCGTCGGGCCATAGCCGGTGGAAACTCTCGACCACGCGCTCGGCGCCGCCGGTCTGGTTGAGATAGTCGTGGACGATGGCGATGCGCATCAGCCGGTTACCTCATCGAGCACCGCGCGCACACCGCGGACCATGACGCCTACAGTGAACGCAGCCCGTGCGTGCGCCGCCCCGGCCGCCGCCAGGGCGGCGGCGCGCGACGAATCGCTCCGCAACGCCTGCACCGCCCGCGCCAGCGCGGGGGCGTCGCCGATCGCGTGTGCTTTCTTGGATTTCGCGACGACGTGCCCGCACTGATGAAGGCGGCGGATGTCGTCGTGCATGCCTCCACGCTTCCCGAACCCTTTGGGCGCGTAGCGGTGGAGGGAATGCTCGCGGTGCGCCCCGTGGTGGCAACAGCGGCCGGCGGTATCGGTGAGATCATCACCGATGGC
>CANNKR010000267.1 GCA_947504615.1 Gemmatimonadota bacterium
CGGCTGGGCCATCAACAAGGACCAGTCCGACTCGCTGTGGGATAGCGCCGAGGAATCGGACGACGAGGAAGGCGACGAAGAGCCGGGGACGCTGGTGGAAGCCGGGGAAGAGGAAGAAGAAGCCGACCTCTTCGGCGCTGGCCTGGGCGAGACACGCCGTGCCTCGAAGCCCAAGGCGCCCAAGGCGCCCGTCGCCGCGGTGGTGGTAGCCGCCGTGGCTTCCGCAGCCGCAGCCAAGCCGGCCAAGGCTGCTCCCAAGGCGGCCGCAAAGCCTGCCGCAAAGCCCGCCGCAAAGCCCGCCGCGAAGCCCGCACCGGCCAAGCCTGCTCCCAAGGCAGCTGCCCCGAAGGCCGCCAAGCCGGCTGCCAAGAAGCCGGCTGCCAAGAAGCCCGCACCCAAGAAGCCCGTGAAAAAGGCTGCCCCGAAAAAGGCCGTCAAGAAGGTCGTGAAGAAGGCGGCCCCGAAGAAAGCGGCCAAGAAGGTCGTGAAGAAGGCCGCCCCCAAGAAGGTCGTCAAGAAAGCGGCCCCCAAGAAGGCCGTAAAGAAGGCGGCCAAGAAGCCCGCTCCCAAGAAGGTCATCAAGAAGGCGGCACCCAAGAAACCCGCCAAGAAGCCCGCCGGAAAGCCGAAGCAGAAGAAGTAGGATCTGCCTCCATTCGTCGCTTGCGGCGGACGGTGGGACGCGCACTCGGTGCGCCTCCTGCCGTCCGCCGCTTGTCGTTGGCTCGCCGTCTGAACGCCCGCGTGCTATTCTCTAGCACCGATGGCTGATCATACCGTGGCGCTGCTGCGCGCCCACTCCAAGCATGCCCCCTGGAACGCCCGTGGCCTGGCGGCGCACGCGACGGCGCTCGTCGATGCCGCTGGCATGCGTCCCACTAACGCGTCGGCGCGGGCGGCGCCAAGCGCGCGCGCCGTACGCTTCTACGTGGCCAACGGGCTGCTCGATCATCCCCTCGGGCGCGGGACCGCCGCGACGTACCACTACCGGCACCTGCTTCAGCTACTCACGATCAAGATCCGCCAGCGCGAAGGGCAGACGCTCGAGTCCATCAAGGCCGAACTGACCGGTGCCACGGGCGACGCACTCGAAAAACGCGTCTCCCAGTCGCTCGCCCCGGCGCTCGTCTCTGGCGCGGACCACGCGGTACAGCACGACGACGCGCCAGCAGCCTCATGGCGGCGCGTCGTGGTCGCCGACGGCATCGAGTTGCATGTCCGCGATGACAGCCCCGCGGCGCGCGGCGATGCCGTCGCCGCCATGCGCGAAGCGGTGCGCGCCGCGCTCGGGCGCGAAGACCTCCGCTGATGCCACGCCCGGCGGTGTCTCCACTCCTCGCTGTATGAGTCAGGCACCCCGTCGGCGACAGCTCGCGCGTACCGTCATTCTTGACCGCGCACTCGAGTCACTTCCGCTGTTCCGTCTCAGTGACTCGGGGGAAGAAGTCGCCATCAGCTACACCGCCGACGGCGGCGGACGTTGGCGCGTTCTCCCGGCCCCGGGCGAACGGCTTCCTGGCACCTTCGACCAGGACGTGTACGTCGAACTGCTGCGCCGGTATCACGAGGCCGACGCGCCGGCCGACGGCGGCCTCACCTTCACCCTGCACGCCTTCCTGCGCACCATGGGACGCCGCGTCGACGGCCGCACCTACGAGCAGCTCCGCAGCGCACTGAACCGGCTCCAGCGCACCTCCCTGGAATCCACCAATGCCTGGTTCGACGCGTCGGCCGGGGCGCTCTGGACCGGTCAGTTTCCGGTGCTCGCCGCCGTCTCCATCGACCGGCGACGCCAGACCGACCGCGACCAGCTCGCCCTCTTTCACTCGCTCACCAACAACGAGCCGGGCGACGCGCACGTCACCCTTGCCCCGCAGCTCCGTTCGAACATCGAGGCGGGTTTTACCATCGCCCTGGTCGCCGCGCGCTACCAGCAGCTCTCTTCCCCCGTGGCACGGCGCCTCTACCGCGTCCTCCAGGTGGCGCGGACCGAAGTGGGACGCAGCTGGCAAGTGCCGCTGGAGCGCCTGGCCGAACAGCTCCCCCTCAGCCAGCGATACCCGTCCCACCTCCAACGGGTGCTGCAACCGGCGCACGAGATGCTCCTGGCGGCCGGCGTGCTTCGCAGCGCGGCGATCACTCAGGATGGCAAGATCTGGCTGGTCAACTACCAGCTCGCCGAATAAGGGGAACCCTTTGGGCGCCAACGGGTTCTGAACGACACCCGATCTTGGCCGTATCTCTCGGAATGCCCTGACGAGCGGGACGTCATTCCCCCGACCGTGCAGGGTCATTACCTTGAATTTCCCTCTAGAAAGGCCCGTATGACGCGCACCCGCAAGACGCTCCTCACGCTCGTCGCCATCGCCACACCGATTCTGGTGGGCGGTTTCGTCATCCAGGAACGAGCCACGCGCGACGGTGTGCGCCTGTTCGAGCAGGTCATGTCCATCGTCGGCGATCGCTTCGTCGACTCGGTGAGCGCCAGCGCGCTGTATGAGAAAGCGGCACGCGGCCTGCTGAAGGAGCTCAAGGATCCCTACACCGAGCTCTACACGCCCAAGCAGCTCGAAGCCTTCAACACGACCACCGGCGGTTTCTACGGCGGCGTGGGCATGCTCATCGAGGAGCAGGAAGGGAGCATCGTCATCTCCAAGGTCTATCCGCACACACCGGCCGAGGAAGCGGGCATCCACGAGGGCGACAAGATCATCCAGGTCGACACCTCCAGCACGCGCGGATGGAAGATCGATCAGGTGTCGTCGCGCCTGAAGGGCGAGCCGGGCACCAAGGTGACCGCCAAGTTCGCACGTCCGGGCTGGTCTGACCCGATCACCGCCACCTTCACACGGCGCGTCATCCGCATTCCGGCCATTCCGTTCGGCATCATGCTCGACGGCAAGATCGGGTACGTGCCGGTGCAGAACTTCAACGAAACGTCGTCGCCCGAGCTCGCCCAGCAGATCATCCGCTTGCAGAGCGAAGGGGCCAAGGGCCTCGTGGTCGACCTCCGCGGCAATCCGGGCGGCTTCCTCGACCAGGCGCTCGAGATGTCCAACCTGTTCCTCGCGCGCGGCCAGGAAATCCTGAGCGTGCGCGACCGGCAGGGGATCTCGGAGCAGCACAAGGCCGAGCGTGATCCGGTGGCCCCCAAGCTTCCGCTCGTCATTCTCACGGACGGCTATTCGGCATCCGCGTCCGAAATTGTCGCGGGCGCCCTGCAGGATCACGATCGCGCACTCGTCGTCGGCACGACGTCGTTCGGCAAGGGACTGGTGCAGTCGGTCTATCGCCTCGACGGCGGCTACGCCATCAAGCTCACGACCGGCAAGTGGTACACGCCCAGCGGGCGGTCCATCCAGAAGGAGCGCAAGCTGCTCGATGACGGTCAGTTCGTCGAAGTGCGTCCCGACAGCATGGAGAGCGATTCCGTGCGCAAGGCGCGCCCGCGCTTCAAGTCGGACGCAGGGCGCGTCGTCTTCGGTGGTGGCGCCATCACCCCCGATCTCATCATTCCGTACGACACGCTCACCAGCGTCGAACAAAAGGTGGCCAAGGCCCTCGGCATGAAGGGGCAGGACACCTACATCACGCTCTACGACTACGCGTTCGAGGAGAAGGGGAAGGTCAAGCCTGACTTCGTCGTCACCCCGGCCATGCGCGACGAGTTCTACAACCGGTTGCAGAAGAAGGGCGTGGTCGTGGACCGCAAGGACTACGACGCCGCGCAGGACTATATCAATCGACTCATCGACACCCGCATTTCGCGGCTGGCTTTTGGTGATTCCACCGCCAAACGCCGCGAAGTCAGCGAAGACATCCAGTTGATGAAGGCGCTGGACCTGCTCCGCAAGGGACAGACGCAGCGCGACCTCTTCGCCCTGACATCGCCGACCACACCGCCCTCGGGCATCAAGCGCTGAGATATTCACGATGAAACTGCACGTTGCCGTTCTTCTTGCCGCCGCGGCATTCGCCGCGGCGGCTCCCGTTTCCGCCCAGACGGGCACCTGGCCCGCGGAACCCG
>CANNKR010000268.1 GCA_947504615.1 Gemmatimonadota bacterium
AGTGCCAGGGCACGAAGGGCGTCATCGCCATCGGCACGTACGCGTGCAATGATGCGGCCCGTGCGTTCGCGGACCAGGTCATCGGCCGACGTGGCACGATCAAAGAGCACGCGGCGTGCGCGCACATCGAGCGTTGCCACGGATCCGCGCACAGCCATGGTGATGGAGGTCATGCCATCAACCGTTCGATGCGGGTGACCAGGATGCCTTCGCCACCCACGGCCTTGAGCTGGTTGATCGTCCGGTAAATGGTGGCGGCCGGCGACACGGCGTGCACGGCGACCATGGTGCCGCCATTCATGACATCGATGACGGTCGGTCCGCTGATTCCCGGCAGGATGCGCCGCACCTCGTCGAGCCGCGCGCGCGGCACGTTGGCCATCACGTACCGCCGCTCCCGCGCGGCGAGCACTGAGGCCAGCGACGCGGTGAGTTCGTCGAGTGCCTGGGTGCGCGCTTCGTCGCGCGGGCGGTTCGAGACGACGAGGTGTGCGGTGGACTCGAGAACCGTGGCCACTTCGCGCAGGCCGTTGACGCGCAGCGTCGACCCGGTGGAGGTGAGATCGACGATGATGTCGGCAATGCCGAGGTGCGGCGCGATTTCCACGGCGCCCGAGACCGGCACGAGCGCGGCACGCTTGCCCGCCTGCGTCAGGTACTCGCGCGTGAGGCGCGGAAAGACCGTGGCGATGCGCGAATCGTCCGGCACGTCCGTGATGGAGCGAACCGCGGAGTCGTCCCGGACCGCGAGGACCAGCCGGCAACGGCCAAAGGCAAGGTCGAGACGGGACTCGAGGTCGCGTCCGGACTCCTGCACGAGATCCCAGCCGGTGATGCCGGCGTCGGCCGCGCCGTCGGCGACGAATTCGGGGATGTCCTGGGCGCGGACGAAAATGGCTTCAAATTCGCCGCCGAGTGACGCAACGAGCGCCCGGTCGGAGGACGAACGCACCTCGAGGCCGGCGTCGGCCAGCAAGGCACGGGCGTCCTGGTTCAGGCGGCCCTTGTTGGGAATGGCAATGCGCAGCATCGGGAGGGGATAGGAGGCAATAAAAAAGCCCGTCGGAGATACCGACGGGCTCGAAGGACTTGGCTGTTCGCAGCGGTTACGCTGCCAAATGGATCAGCCGCACGTGCACGTGCTCCCTCGACCCGTCGGGCCGTGGTGGTGCACGTGGTGGTGGCGGCGGTTGTTCATAGTCAGGGAAGGGTAGTCAGGGACACCGACTCCGTCAAATTCGGCCTGGGCTGGGAGGGGTGCAGGGGCGGCGCTTCCCTTCAATTATCGGAAAAACCGGATAGTTTTCCCGTGTCACAGGGAGACCCCCGAAGTGCGCATCCCAACTATCAAGATTGGTTCCCGGAGGAACGTCATGCGGTTCATTGGTTCGGCGCTCGTGGCGAGCGCCTTTGTACTCGGCGCGTGCGGTGGTGGTGAGAAGGCGCCCGCAGCAGATAGCGCGGCAGCCTCGGCAGCATCAGCGGCTGCCCCGACGGCAGCAGGCACGGCAGCCCCGATTACGGGCACGACCCACGAAGTGAAGATGGTGGGCGACGCGACGGGCTATCGCTACGAGCCCGCCAACATCACGGTGAAGGCCGGCGACGGCATCAAGTTCATCGTCGTGTCGATGGTCCCGCACAACGTGGCGTTCGATCCGGCAGTGATCCCGGCTGACGTCAAGGGCCAGCTCGATGCCAACATGGGTCCGGAAAAGATGGGCGAGCTGTCGAGCAAGCTGCTGTTGAACATCGGCGACTCGTTCACGCTGTCGCTCGGCAACATCAAGCCCGGCTCGTATCCGTACTTCTGCACCCCGCACCTGCCCATGAACATGAAGGGCGTCATCACCGTGCAGTAGTTTGGGCGCCGCGTTGCGGCGACCGGTGAATGTTGACTGACGGGCGGGTCCGGACTTCGGATTCGCCCGTCATGTCGTCGTGCGGTAGGTTCCCGCATGCATAGACTCACGTTGTCTCCGAAAGTTGGCATCGCGGTCGCGATGCTGACGGCCCTTCTGTCCGTCGGTGCGCGGCCAGCGCAGGCGCAGGACGGCAAGGACTCCCGGTACAATCGCGAGACGGTGGCGATCATGCGACGGGTGATGGCCAAGAACGCCAATGGCGTGGACGTGGGCGCGTTCAAGGGAGCGCTCACCAAACCGATGCTCGCCATCGCGCCGCTCGGTTCGCACATCGCCGTCGAGCCGCAGCCCGCGTACGCGAGCCAACTGCGCAAGCGATTCCCCGGAGTTCGCGTGGTGGAGGGCGCACTCGGCGAGCGCCCGGACACGGCGACCTTCATTCTGGCGCTCGACAGCCCGGCCCGCAGCGGATTCAAGCGCCAGGAATACCCATCGGCGCACGAGCGGACGCGTACCATCACGGTGCCCGTCGAACGGCTCGACGATATCGTGCCGGCTGATGCGCCGGTTGCCTTCATCAAGATCGATGTCGAAGGCGCCGAGTATCAGGTGCTGCGCGGCGCTGTGGCGACCATCCGGCGCGATCGTCCCGTGATCGTCTTCGAGTACGGACGGGCGGGGCGGCAGGACTACCACACGGAACCGTCGATGATGTGGCAGCTGCTGCACGACGATCTCGGGCTCGAGCTGAGCCTCATGCGTACGTGGCTGGACAGCGGGTCAGCGCTCACGGCGACACAGTTCGGTCAGATCGTCGATGCGGGGTCTGACTGGATGTTCGTGGCCTACCCTGCGACTGCGGCACCGGGTTCGCCCGTCGTGCCGTAATATCCACGCCATGCAGAGCGGCAGCCCACACCCGACCCACCGAGCCGACTGGTTTGCCGCACGCGCGCTACAGGCCTCGCGCAGGCTGCGACCGATTGTACCCGTCGGCGTGCTGGTGTTCTTTTTGGCCTTCGCGGCAGTTCTCGTGCGGCCGGAGCGCATTCTTGGCACTTCCCTGGTAGTCGCCGTGCCGGCGGCGCTGGTCCTGGCGGTGGTGGTGGTGTTTACGCTGGCTGTCGTGCTCGAGGCACGCCGTCCGACGGTCGCGCACGCGCGAGAAGTGGAGCGCATCACCGGGGTTCCGGCGCTTGGAACGGCGTTCTCCAGGCACCTGGTGCGCGAAGGAAGCGCGCGACTCCGACCCGGGGCCGGTCTCGATCCGCTGCGCACGGTCTATTTGGCATTGACGGCACGAGGGACGGGGGCGCGTACCGTCTGCGTCACGGGAGACGATCCAGACCTGGTTGCGGCCGTGGCTGCTCGCTTGGGGATGAGTGCCGCGAGTGATGAACGGGCCACGCTCGTGGTGGACGCAGCGCCGGGGGCCGCTGCAGTCACGCGCTACTTTGGCGAGAGGCACGAACCGGGGTTTTCCGAGGCCATCGCCGCCGTGCGCCTCTGGCGGGAGGTGGCTCGGCCGGTCGGCGCGAGCGAAGCGCTGGGTTTGGACGTCGTGCCAGCCGGCGCCCGCCGCGCTGATACCGCGGCGTCCGTGGCCATCGCGTCGAACCGGCACGAGTTCCAGCTGTTCGCGTCCGAATACGACTTTACCGTGATTGCTGCGCCCACCAAAGGCTCCCTTGCATCGGCGGAAATGTTGTTCGAACGGCCTCCGACCATCTACGTGGCGCGTGTCGCGCGAACCCTGTTGGGCACACTGATTAGCGAGGTGCGTGATCATCAGCAAATGAATCTTGAGCTGTACGGGGTTTTGCTTATTGATTCAAGATTTTGACAGATTATCTCAAATTAGCGCTATGATGTCGGTATGTTGTCTTATTGCTGGCGCGCAAATTGGATGTTGAATGAGTAAGACTAATGCAACTTCCCGCTCGCCTGTTGTAACTCGGTCAGGGTGACGCCCCGCACGTCCTTGGGACATGCTTTGATCTCGCGCGGCACCTTCCCGACGCCGTGCTACAGTCGTGGGTCCGGTTGCCGATGCAGGCACCGGATACCGACACTATGTTTCCGTCACCCTGCCCTCCTTTTCGGCCCCATCCGACGCCATGACCGGCTACTCCGACCGCA
>CANNKR010000269.1 GCA_947504615.1 Gemmatimonadota bacterium
AGTTCGGGTACGATTTCATCATGCCGAACGCCGACACGTCCTATGACGTGTCGTTTGCGCATTCGGTGCACGCGCAGCAGATGTCGTGCGCGACCTGCCATCCCAGGCTCTTCCCGCGCCGCGGCACGAAAATCACCATGGACGATCTCGGCAAGGGGGCCTTCTGCGCTCCCTGCCACGACAAGGTCGCCTTTCCGGTCGAGACGGGCTGCGAGCGCTGCCACACCCGGCTTCCACCCGCCGAGGGCGGAGCGAAACCGCAGCTGCTGGGTACGTCGACGCTGCAGCGGGCGAAGCCCGACACGGCGGCGGGCAAGGGGACGGAGGGCGTCTTCGCCGGCCTCGGCACCGACCAGCTTCCCGCCTCGCGCTTTCCGCATTGGGTGCACCGCGGACGCTACGCCTGCAAGGCCTGCCACACGGAGCTGTTCGTGCCGAAGGCCGGCGCCAACGTGATCACGATGAAGCTGATGGCGGACGGCAAGGCGTGCGGGGCGTGCCACGACGGCAAGAACGCGTTTGGGGTGGGTCTCAACAACTGCGACCGGTGTCACACCCCCGCCGTGGTGCCGACACCCAAGAAGTAGTCCGTGCGCCCCCGCCCCCTCCGCTTCCTGCAAGTCCTGCTGGCCTTTGCGACCGCCGTCGCGCCGCGCGTTGCGTCGGCGCAGTGGCTGCGCGTCAATCCGGGAGGCGGAGAGGTCGGCGTCGAGGCGCGGGACGATCAGTTCAGGAGTGGCGGCAGGAGTGCTGCGTCGAACGTGCAACTGAGCCAGTGGCTCAGCGTGCCGCTGTCCGGTGTGCTGATCAGTCCGCAGATTGCCTCGTACTCGCTCAGCATTCGGCCCACCTGGGGTCAGCAGACCGTGACGGGCCAGTCGGCGCGCTACGGCCGGCGGTCGGTGGGGCTCGGCGGCTCGGTGACCATCCTGCCGTCGGCGCTACTGTCGCTGGGGCTCAACGCCGACCGCACGACGGGCGGCAGCGATGGCGGGCCCGGTACCAGCACGCGCAATGCGTCGCGGGCGGGCGGCGGGTCCCTGCGGTTGCGGAGCACGGCGTTCCCGATCGTGGCCGAATGGCACTCGCGCAGCACAAGCGACACGTGGCAGGCGACGTCCTACCAGCCACCGATCTACCGGGACGAGACGCTGCGTTCGCTGCGGATCACCGGCCAGAGTTCGAAGCTGAAGACGTCGTTTGAGCGCCTGCGTTTCGAGGATCGCGTGGGCGGGCTCGGCTTCAGTTCGGTGGGAGGCTACGGGCTACATGCCCTGTCCTGGGGCAAGGGAAGCAACCTGCAGACGCTGCTGGAGACGCTGGACCGGGCCGGACGCGAAGGACAGCGCCGCCGCTCGCTCTCCGAGCGGCTCTTCCTGCAGCACACCACCGCGCTGGCGACGGAGTACATCGTCGACGGGAGGAAGAACGCCGGCACCGATGGCACATCGGACGAACTGTCGACCTCCGCGTTGATGCACTACCGTCCGCGGGAGGGGATGACGGCGGGGCTTCGGGCGATGTCGGCGGGCAGCGTGTTCGCCACCGGCCGCGTGGGACGGGAATCCGTGGCGCCATCGCTGCGCATCGAGGCGAAGCTCCCCGGCGGGGCGCAGCTGATGGGGGCGATGAGCGCTGGATACGAGCGCATCAGCCAGCAGATACCCTCGGAGAGCTGGATCCAGGTGGTGGACGAGCCCCACACGGTCGGGGCGTCGCGCGTGCTGGAGCTATCGCACGAGCGCGCCGACGGTGACATGATCAAGGTGTACAATGCCGGGCGCACCATCGCGTACATTCAGGGCATCGACTTCCGGGTGAGCATGCTGGGTTCGCTGGTGCGCATCGAGGTGCCGCTGGCCAGTCGCATCGCCGTGGGCGACGCGGTGGTGGTGTCGTACCGGTACCAGGCGCTGAGCGAGGGGCAATACGAGGTGCGAAGCGGTGAGGCGTTCTTGTCCCTGGTGATGGGCGGTTTCTCCCTGACGCCGTCCGCGTCGACGCGGCGCGGCCGGTCGCTCTCGGGGCCTGGCGGCGCGCGCGCCGACGAGGGCATCGACCGCCTGAGCAGCGGCGACGACTTCGTGCTGGCGGCGGGGTTCCACCGGCCGACGCGGATTGGCCAGATCGACCTGGACGTCGCGCGCCGCGTGCGGGAGGGTTCGACGTCGGATTACTCAATTCGTGAAGTCCGCGCCGGATACCAGCCTCGCCCGCTGGGCGCGCTGCGGTCGTCCGTCGGCACGTCGGTGTCGCACACCCACGCGCCGGGGCAGGACGTGCGCGCCGTGATGTCAAACGCGACCCTCTATTGGTCGCTGACGGACAACGCGCACGTGCAGGCGTCGCGAGAAAGCTGGCGGTGGGCGCCACGCGGTTTTGCCTCCGAGGAAACGGTCATCTGGAACGTGCAACTGGGGTGGGTGGTCGGACGGGTGGAGGCCGAGTTCTCATACCTGGTGCAGCGCCGCGCCGTCCGCGGCGCGGACGACAACCAGCGTCGCCTCTTTGGCCGCTTCGTGCGGAGGTTCTAGCTCTATGCGATCATCGGGGGCGTCGATTCGACAACTGGCTTTGCCGCTGCTCGCCTGGGTGCTGGCGCTGGCCGCAGGCTGCTCGCGCCAGGGAAGTGCCGGCGTGAAGTTCGAGGCCGTGGCCGTGGCCGAGCCGCCGCTCGTCTGGCCCACGGCGCCTGCGGCGCCGCGGATCCGCCACCTGGCGAATGTCGCGACGCCTGGCGACGTGGGGGCGCGCGGCACCTGGTTCAGCCGGATGGTGCGCGTGTTCACCGGCGGCGTCGAACCGCGCGTGCGGCGGCCCCACGGGATTGCCGTGGACACGGCCGGTCGGGTCTTCGTGGCCGACGTGGCGCTGCGCGGGGTGCACGTGTTCGATCCCGTGAACGGGCAGTATCGGTTTCTCACGACGACGGGGAAGCGTGGGTTCCAGTCGCCGGTGGGCGTGGCGCTGGACGCGGTCGGCAACGTGTACGTGTCCGACAGTGAACTGGGCGAGGTGGTGGTGTTCGATGCCGCCGGGAAGGAACGGCGGCGCATTCGCGAGGGCCTCGAGCGCCCCACCGGCCTGGCGTACGACCGCCGGAGCGCGTTGCTGTACGTCGCGGACACCAAGGGGCACCGGATCGCCGTCTTCGACTCCACCGGGCGGCCGCGGGCCTCGATCGGGAGCCGCGGGACGGGTGAGGGGGAGTTCAATTTTCCCACGAACGTCGCAATGGCGCCGGACGGCAGCCTGCTCGTCACCGACGCCATGAACTTCCGCGTGCAGGTCTTTTCGCCCGACTTGAAGTTCCTGCGGCAGTTCGGCCACAATGGTGACGCGCCGGGCAGCATGCCCCGGCCCAAGGGTGTCGCGCTCGACTCCGAAGGGCACGTGTACGTGGTGGACGGCCTGTTCGACGTGATCAACGTGTACGATGCCTCCGGTCGGCTGCTGCTGACCTTTGGCGGGGCAGGCCACGGGCGCGGCGAGTTCTGGCTCGCCTCGGGCATCGCGATCGACCGGCAGGATCGCGTGTACGTGTCGGACTCGTACAACGGCCGCATCCAGGTGCTGCAGTATCTCGCGGAGGTGCGATGAACATCGCATCGGCACTGCGGCGCCGGGTGGGCGCGACGCTCGCGGGGGGCGTGTGGCTGGCCGCGGGGCTGGGCGGTGTGGCCGGGACTGGCGCGGCGCAGTCCGCGATTCGCCTCACGAAGCACAACCTGTCTGCGGCCTCGGCGAACACCGTGCGGGCCAGCACGACCACGGCAGTGTGCGAGTTTTGTCACGTGCCGCACTGGGGGCGCACCGATGCGCCGCTCTGGAACCGCAGTTCGTCGGTGGCCACGTACACGCCGTACACGAGTCCGTCGCTGCAGGGGAGCGCGGGGCAACCCACCGGCGCGTCCAAGCTGTGCCTCTCGTGCCACGACGGCTCCATCGCCACCGGCGCGGTGCTCGTGG
>CANNKR010000270.1 GCA_947504615.1 Gemmatimonadota bacterium
CCCAAGGCGCTCGTCGTCAAGATCGATTACGGCCAGCCGCATGCGCGCGGCCGCGAAGTGCCGGTGGAACTGTCCAAGGTCGAAACCGTGTGGCGCATGGGCGCCAACAGCTCCACGACCCTCACCACCGACGTCGATCTCGTGATCGGCGGTGCCGCAGTGCCCAAGGGCGCCTACTCGCTGTACTCCATCCGCACCGCCAGCGGCTACCTCCTGATCATCAACAAGAACACGGGGCAGTGGGGCACCGAGTACGTCGTGGCGCAGGACCTGGCGCGCGTCCCGCTCACGACGCGCCCGCTTGGCGAGACCCGCGAGTCTCTGCAGATCGCGCTGGCGCCGGCCGCTGACCAGTCGCCCAAGGGAACCCTGACCATCTCGTGGGGCAAGCTAGAACTCTCAACCAGCTGGTCGGCCAAGTAGATTGAAGGGGCGGCGGGTGCCGCCCCTTTCCTGTTAACATTTCGCCCCTTTCCATGTCCGCTCCGCGCCTTCAGGCCCTGCACGACGCCGGGCAGTCGCTCTGGCTCGACTATATCGATCGCCCGATGCTCCACAACGGGGAGCTGGCCCGCCGTATCCGCGACGACGTGCTCACCGGTATGACCTCCAACCCGGCCATCTTCGAAAAGGCGCTGGCCTCGGGTACCGCGTACGACGCCCAGGTGGCGGGCATTGCCGGTGCGCGCACGGCGTGGCAGCTGTTCGAGGAACTGGCCGCCGAGGATGTACGCACCGCCTGCGATCTCTTTCGCGGCGTGTACGATCGCACGCAGGGCGTGGACGGCTACGTCTCGCTGGAGGTCTCGCCGAACGTCGCCAATGATGCCGCCGGCACCATTCGCGAGGCGCGGCACCTGTGGCAGATGGTCGACCGCCCCAACGTGATGATCAAGGTGCCCGGCACCGATGCCGGCTGCCTGGCGTTGCGCCAGCTCATTGCCGACGGCATCAACGTCAACGTCACGTTGCTGTTCGCCGTCGAAGCCCACGCGCGCGTCATTGAGGCGTACCTGTGTGGGCTCGAGGCCCGCGCGGCGGCCCATGCGCCGCTGGCGCACGTCGCCAGCGTGGCGTCGTTCTTCGTGAGCCGCGTGGACAGCGAAATCGACAAGCGGCTCGACGCGCAGGTGTCCGCGGGAAGGCTCGACGCCGCTGCGGCCGGCGCGCTCAAGGGCAAGGCCGCCGTGGCGAACGCCAAGCTGGCCTACCGCCTCTTCCTCGAATGCTTCAGCGGGCCGCGCTGGGCCGCGCTCCTCGCCAAGGGCGCGCAGGTGCAGCGCCCGCTGTGGGCCAGCACCTCCACCAAGAATCCGTCGTACCGCGACGTCATTTACGTCGAGGAACTCGTGGGGGCGCAGACGGTGAACACGCTGCCGCCCGCCACGCTCGAGGCCTTCCGCGACCATGGCGAGACGCGCCGCTCCGTGGATGTGGACCTCGCGGCCGCCGAGCAGGCGCTCGCCGCCATCGAGGCTACCGGCATCTCGGTGCACAACGTCACCGACCAGCTGCTGGGCGAAGGGCTGACGTCGTTCCAGAAAGCGTTCGACACCCTGCTCGCCGGCCTGGAGCAGAAGGCGCAGGCGCTGGGCCGTGCTGCGGCGGTGACATCATGACGCGCCCCGCAGGAACGCATCCTTCGCACACCTACACCAAGGTCGTCTGCACCATCGGGCCGTCGTCGTCGACCCCCGAGGCGCTCCGCATGCTCATGATGGCCGGCCTCGACGTGGCCCGCGTCAACTTCTCGCACGGCACGCACGCCGAGCACGCGGTGCGCATCGCCGACATCCGCCGCATCGCCGCCGAGCTCAGCCGCCCGGTGGCGATCCTCGGCGACCTGCAGGGGCCGCGCATCCGCGTCGGGCACCTGGACGTGCCGATCACGCTCGTGGAAGGCACCGAGGTGACGCTGGCCTACGAAAGTGTGGCGCGCCCCACCGACATTCCCGTCACCTATGACGCCCTCGCCCACGACGTGCACGTCGGCGCCCGCATCCTGCTCGACGACGGACTCCTCGCGCTCGACGTACTCGCCATCGACGGCGCGTTCGTGCGCTGCGTGGTGGTCTACGGCGGGCTGCTCAAGTCGCACAAGGGGATGAACCTGCCCGGCGTGCACGTCTCCGCGCCGGCGCTGACCGAGAAAGATCGCGTCGACATCGCCTTTGCCATCGAGCAGGATCTCGACTACCTGGCGCTCTCCTTCGTGCGCCGTCCCGAAGACCTCGACGAACTGCGCGCGCTGGTGCCCAAGAGCATGCTGCTCATCAGCAAGATCGAAAAAGACTCGGCGCTCATCGACATCGAGAACATCCTCAAGGCGTCGGACGCCGTGATGGTGGCGCGCGGCGATCTGGGCGTCGAACTGCCGTTCGAGGAAGTGCCCATCGCGCAGAAGCGCATCATCACGCTGGCCAACCGCCACGGGCGGCCCGTGATCACGGCCACGCAGATGCTCGAGTCGATGATCGAGAATCCGCGCCCCACGCGCGCCGAGGCGAGCGACGTCGCCAACGCGATCTTCGACGGCACCGACGCCGTGATGCTGTCGGCCGAAACGGCTGCCGGCGCCTATCCGCGCCTCGCCGTCGAGGCGATGGTGCGCATCGCCGCCGAAGCCGAACGGCATCCGGTGCCCCGCGGCCTTGGTGCCGATCGCGTCGAACCCGGGCACGCGAGCGTCGAGGAGACCATCGCCGGCGCCACCGTCACGGCCGTGCGCATGGTCGGTGCCCCCGCCGTCGTCGTCTTTACCAAGTCGGGCTTTGCGGCGCGCATCGTCGCGTCGCGCCGGCCGGCCGTCCCCATCATCGCGTTCACCGACCAGGCGCGCACCTATCGCCAGTTGGCCCTCGTGTGGGGCGTCACGCCCGTGCTCGTGCCGCATTCCGACACCTACGAGGAGATGGCGACGCACGCCCGGCGGGTCATCGTCGAGATGGGCGTGGCGAAGCCGGGCGACAAGGTCGTGATGACCGCCGGCGTGCCGTTCGACAAGCCGGGCACCACCAACACACTCAAGGTGGAGACGGTGTGAAGCTCACCTTCCTCGGCACCGGCACCAGTTTCGGCGTTCCGGTGATCGGCTGCCGCTGCGAGGTGTGCCGGTCCGGGGATCCACGCGACAAGCGCACGCGCGTCGGCGCTGTCGTCGAGGTGGGGCACACGCGCCTGCTCATCGACACGCCCCCCGAGTTGCGGCTGCAGCTCATCGCCACGGGCATCGACGACGTGGACGCGGTGCTCTTCACGCACGATCACGCCGACCACACCAACGGCCTCGACGATATTCGCGCCATCTCGGTGCGGCGCGAGGGGGCGTTGCCCATCTACGGTCCGGCCGAGGCACTGGACGGGCTCCGCGTCAAGTTTCCGTACATCTTCGACGAAACCGTGCGCCCGCTCCCGGGGACCTTCAAGCCCGAAGGCACGGCCACGGCGCTCGAGCCCGGCGTGACCGTGCGCATCGGGGACGCCGAGGTGACCCCCATCGTGGTGCCGCACGGACGGTGGCGCGTCTTTGGCTATCGCATCGGGGCGCTCGCGTACATCACCGATGCCAAGTCCATTCCCGAGGCGGCCTTCGCCGCCGCGCAGGGGGCCGAGGTGCTGGTGCTCAATGCGCTCTTCCGCACGGAGCACCCCACGCACCTGAGTCTCGGCGAGGCGGTCGACGTGGCCCGTCGCATCGGCGCCCGTCGCACGTGGCTGACGCACCTGACGCACGACAATTTTCACGCAGCGCTGGCGGCCGAGTTGCCGCCGGACATTCAACCGGCCTTCGACGGCCTCGTGGTGGAGTGCTGATGGCGTTCACGCTCGATGTGACCTCAATGACGGAGCCGGCGGTGCCGGCCGGCGTGCGCGACGCCGAGTGGACCGCGCTGGCCGACCGCTTCCGCGTGGCCCACGCCCGGGTCGTCGCCGTCGCCGCGACCGGCG
>CANNKR010000271.1 GCA_947504615.1 Gemmatimonadota bacterium
CGTTGCCGTTCTTCTTGCCGCCGCGGCATTCGCCGCGGCGGCTCCCGTTTCCGCCCAGACGGGCACCTGGCCCGCGGAACCCGGAGAGTCTCACCTCTCCAACCTCCGCCAGCTCACCAACGGCGGCGAAAACGCCGAGGCGTATTGGAGCGCCGACGGCAAGTGGATCACCTTCCAGTCGTCGCGCGAAGGACGCACCTGCGACCAGCAGTACGTGATGAAGGCCGACGGATCGGACCTCAAGCGGATCAGTGACGGCCGCGGCAAGACGACCTGCGGCTGGTTTTTCCCCGACGGCAAGCGCCTCTTCTTTGGCGCCTCCACCGCCCACGACTCGGCCTGCCCCCCCAAGCCCGACCCGTCCAAGGGGTACGTCTGGCCGCTCGACAAGTACGACATCTTCACCGTCAATCGTGACGGCTCGAACTTCAAGCGCCTGACCAACTACGATGTCTACACCGCCGAGGGTGTGCTCTCCCCGAACGGCAAGAGCATCGTCTTCACGTCCCTCAAGGACGGCGACCTCGACATCTACACGATGAATGTCGACGGCACCAACGTGAAGCGCCTCACGAACACCGTCGGCTATGATGGCGGCCCCTGGTGGTCGCCCGACGGCAAGAGAATCGTGTACCGCGCCCACCACCCCAAGGATTCGGTGGAGCTCAAGGCATACAAGGACCTGCTCGCCCAGAGCTTCATCCGTCCGTCCAAGGTCGAGCTGTACGTGATGAACGCCGACGGCAGCGACAATCGGCAGATCACGGCACTGGGCGGCGCCAACTTCGGGCCCTCGTGGACCCCCGACGGCAAGAAGATCATTTTCGCATCCAACTTCCAGGCGCCGCGTTCCGGCAACTTCGAACTGTTCCTGGTGAGTGCGGATGCAGACAAGGTCGGCGGCGACAAGGTGGAACAGGTCACCTTCAACGCCACCTTCGATGGCTTCCCGATGTTCAGCCCCGATGGCAAGAAGCTCATCTGGGCGTCGAACCGCCACGATGACAAGCCGACGGAGACCAACCTGTTCGTCGCTGACTGGAAGCCGTAGGAGACATCGAGGCACCGCAAGAAACGGATTGGCCCGGCGCGGCAAATCCACGAGACTGAAGGCATCGAACGCACCACGCGTCCGATGCCTTTTTCGTCAGGAGCCCCTCATGCACACCAGTCGCCGCCCCGCGACCACCCGAACACCCACGGCCGCCGGCCGCGATATCCGGTATGGCCTCTTCACCACCGCGCTCGGTCCGATGCTCGTGGCGGGCACCGCCCGCGGTGTCTGCCACGTGGCCTTCGGCGACCATCGCGATCAACTCGTGCTCGAACTACAAAACGCGTTCGCGTCGGCGACGGTTCAGCAGGACGATGAGACTGTTGCCGCGTGGGCCAGCAGCATCTCGGCCCAGTTGGAGGGAGAAGCAAAGGCGATCGACATTCCCCTCGACCTGGACGGCACCTCGTTCCAGCAGCGCGTCTGGACGGCACTCCGCCGCATCCCGTTCGGCGAGTTGCGCAGCTATCAGGAACTGGCCATTGCCATCGGCCAGCCGACCGCCGCCCGCGCCGTGGCCAGTGCCTGCGCCAGCAACAGGGTGGCCGTGGTCATCCCATGCCACCGGGTGGTCCGCGGTACCGGCGCACCAGGCGGCTACCGCTGGGGCATCGAGCGCAAACGATGGCTCATCAACTCGGAGCGCGGAATCGCGTGAGAATGCAACGAGTAGCGCTGAACGGATGAGGCGATTGTCAGCCCGACACGGTACCTTCTACCGTCTACCTTCTACCGTCTACCGTCTACCGTCTACCGTCCACCGTCTCGATCATGCTCGATCTGTCCAAACTGCAGCCCGGCTCCCGCATCCAGCATGAACTGCTGGTGCTCGATCGCGCCGACAAGGAGACCCGCGACGGCAAGCCCTTCGCCCGCCTCACACTCGGCAATGCCAGTGGTCGCATCGAGACGGCGCCCATCTGGACCGAACAACTGTCGTGGGTGGCCGGCGCGACCAAGGGTGCGGTGGTGCAGGCCATTGGCACGGTCAGTGAATACGCCGGCAAGCGTCAGCTCACGCTGACCGCGCCGTTGCGCGTGCTCCCCAGCGACAGCGTGCGCGCCGAGTCGTTCCTCCCGCGCATTGCGCGCAAGCCCGAGGAGCTGTGGGGGTGGGTGGATCAGCAGCGTAGCGCGCTCACGTCGATCACGCTGCGCACGGCGCTCGACCTCTTTTTTGCGGACGATGTATTTCGCCTGGATTTTCAGCGCGCTCCCGGGTCCACCACCGGGCACCACGCGCAGGTGGGCGGGCTGCTGCTGCACAGCGTCGAGGTAGCCAGCATTGCGCAGGGCATCGCGCGCACCATGCGCGCCAACGTCGAGCTCGTCACGGTCGCCGCACTCCTGCACGACATCGGCAAGGTCGAGAGTTACAGCGTGTCGGCGTCGGGTTTCGGACATACGAGCGCCGGCCATTTGCTCGGGCACATCGTACTCGGCTCGCTGATGCTCGACCGTCGCCTTCGGGCGCTCCCCGCCGGTACGATCAGCGCCGCGCAGGAACTCGAACTCCAGCATTTCATCCAGTCGCACCACGGCTCGGTGGAGTTCGGGGCGGCGGTGCCGCCGATGACGCTGGAAGCCGAGATCCTGCACTGGGCCGATCAGGCATCGGCCAAGGCGGCGGATGTCACCGACACGCTCGCCAATGATGAGCATTTCGGGGATGAGGCATTCACGATCAAGCGTCCGTGGCCCGTCCAGAAGCGCCTGTGGCGCAGGCCGCACGGATGGGAGTGATCGCCGAGGACACGGATCCGCGGCGCTGGCGCATGCTCGCGTTGCTGGCCGTCGCGGAATTGCTCGGCATGAGTCTCTGGTTCACCGGCAGCGCGGTCGGCCCTATCCTGCAGGATCGCTGGCAACTGACCGGTGAGCAGGTCGGGTGGCTGACGACGATGGTCCAGTTGGGCTTTGTGGCCGGCACGGCGGTTTCAGCCGTGCTCAACCTCGCGGATATCGTGCCCGCCCGGCGCCTGTTCGCCGCATCGGCGACGCTTGGGGCGGTGGGCAGTGCGTGGCTGGCTTTTGCTCCGAGCTACGGCTCTGGGCTCGCCAGTCGTTTCGCGGCAGGGTTCTTTCTCGCAGGGGTCTACCCGCCGGCCATGAAGATGGCGGCCACCTGGTTTCGGGCACGGCGAGGACTGGCCGTCGGCGCGGTCGTGGGCGCATTGACCATAGGGAAAGCCGGGCCTTACCTCGTGCATGCGCTGCCGGGCGTGGGAGTCGTGCCCGTGGTGCTCACTGCATCCGCGAGCGCGATAGTCGCCGCACTTATCGTCCTGGTCGGATATCGCGACGGGCCGTATCCGTTTGTGCCGCGCCCGTTTTCGTGGAATCTCGTCTCATCCGTGGCTGGGAGTCGCGAGTGGCGTCTCGCCACGGGTGGATATCTGGGGCACATGGCCGAACTTTATTGCTTCTGGACCTGGATTCCCGCGTTTTTCGCGGCCAGCCTCAGCGCGCAAACAGGGAATACGATTGCGGCGAGCTCCGCAGAGGCCTCGATGCTCGCCTTTGGCGTGATCGCCGTCGGTGGTATCGGATGCATCTGGGGTGGTTTGATGTCGGACCGCATCGGGCGCGAACGACTCGTCACGTGGGCCATGGCGGCCAGTGGAACGTGCGCTGTGCTGATCGGCCTGACCTTCGGCCGATCACTCTGGCTGCTGGTACCTGTCGCGCTGGTCTGGGGTTTCTTCGTCATCGCCGACAGCGCGCAGTTCAGCGTGCTGGTCACTGAGAGCGTGCCGGCGCACGCTGTGGGGACGGCGTTGACCGTGCAGACCTCATTGGGTTTTCTGCTCACGACGTTCACCATCC
>CANNKR010000272.1 GCA_947504615.1 Gemmatimonadota bacterium
CCTTTCTTCTGCGGAATCGACACGGGCGCGATCTCCTCGCCGAGTCGCCCCGCATCGCGCGCCGCCGCCGCCTTCTGCTGCGAGCGCAGCGCGAACGCGTCCTGGTCGGCCCGGCTGATGCCATGCTGCTCCGCGACGTGCTCTGCCGTCTGCCCCATGGAATCCGTGCCGAACTGGTCCTTCATCTTCGGGTTCACGAAACGCCATCCGATGGAGGTGTCGAACAACTCCATGTCGCGGGCAAAGGGCTTGCCGGCCTTCGACAGCACGTACGGCGCGCGCGTCATGCTTTCCACGCCCCCCGCCACGTACAGGTCGCCGTCGCCCACCGCTACGCCGCGCGCGGCGCTGGCTATCGCACTCAGTCCCGACGCGCACAGGCGGTTCACCGTCTCGCCCGGCACCGTGATCGGCAACCCGGCCAGCAGGCTCGCCATCCGCGCCACGTTGCGGTTGTCCTCGCCGGCCTGGTTGGCGCACCCCAGGATCACATCGGTGATGGCCGCGGCATCGACCGTGGGATGCCGCTGCAACAGCTCGCGGATGACGTGCGCGGCGAGGTCATCGGCCCGCACGTCGCTCAGGGAACCGCCAATCGTGCCGATCGGCGTGCGAAGCCCGCCGGCGATGAATGCGTGTCTCATGTGCGGAATCTCCTTCCTTCACGGGCGGCGCGCCGCAGCAGCGGCGAAGCGCGGTATCGATCTTCGCCATATTCGGCGTGCAGCCATTCCAGCGTACCCAGGACCACCGACGCGCCCAGTGTATCGCACCAGGCGAGCAGTCCCTGTGGATAGTTCACGCCCTTCATCATCGCCACATCAATCGACTCGGCGCTTGCCACCTGCTGGTTGAGCGCATCCACCGCTTCGTTGATCAGCATCGCGCGGATGCGGTCCACCACCGCGCCGCCCACGGCGTCGTCGCGCGTCGGTTCGGGCCGCACGGCGCCATCACGGTAATCGTAGTAGCCGCGCCCCGCCTTGCGGCCAAGAAAGCCGGCCTGCACCAGCCGCTGCTGCGTGAGCGACGGACGGTAGCGCGGATCCTGGAAGAAGCCGTCGTACACCGATCGCGTGACGGCGAGGTTCACGTCGTTGCCGATGAAGTCCATCAGTTCGAACGGCCCCATGCGGAACCCGCCGATCGTTTTCATGGCCCAGTCGATGGTGGCATAGTCGGCCATCCCTTCTTCCGCGATGCGCAGCGCCTCGCCATAGAAAGGGCGCGCCACGCGATTGACGATGAATCCCGGCGTATCGGTGCACACCACCACGGTCTTGCCCCAGGCGCCGAGTCGCGTCGCGCACGCGTCGCGCACGTCGTCCCTGGTGCCGGCCCACGGAATGACTTCCACCAGCGGGAGCACCGGCGCCGGATTGAAGAAGTGAATTCCGATGACACGCTCGGGGGCAGGGCAGCCCGCGGCGATCGCGGTGATGGCCAGCGACGAGGTGTTCGACGCCAGGATGGCGTCCGGGGCCAGCACGCCGGCCAGTCGTGCGAACAACGCCTGCTTGGCCGCGAGCTCCTCGACAATGGCTTCGATGACGAGTCCGCAGTCGGCGAAGGCGCCGACGTCGCGGTCCGGCGCGGCCTCGACCACAGTGACACGGGCAATGAGCGTCGCACGATCGGCATCGGTCAGCCGTCCCTTGGCCACCAGCGCCTGCAGCGTGGCGTCGATGAGTTTGCGGGCGTTGGCGGCCGCCCCCGGCAGGGCGTCGGCAATGAGCACCTCATGGCCGGCCGCGGCCGCCACCTGCGCGATGCCGCGTCCCATGGCCCCGGCACCGACGATCCCGATGCGCGTCTGCGCAGTCAGCATCGGCATCAGCGGCCGCGGAACACGGGGGTGCGCTTCTCAAGGAACGCGTGCACGCCCTCGGCGTAGTCGTCGGTGCGGCCGGCCTCGCGCTGCAACTCCTCCTCGAGCTTCAGCTGTTCGTCCAGGTCCACGCCCATCGACTGGTTGAAGGCGCGCTTGATCATGCCGAGGGCACGCGTCGGCTGTGTGGCCAGGTGCTTCGCCGTCTTGAGCGCCACCTCCAGCAGTTGGTCGGGCGCCACCACCTGATGGACCAGCCCCCAGTCCTTCGCCTGATCGGCCGTCATCTTCTCGGCGAGCATCGTCATCGCCGTCGCCCGATGCAGCCCGACGAGGCGCGGCAGGATGAAGGTGCCGCCGCTGTCCGGGATGACCCCGATCTTCGCGAATGACTGCACGAAGGTCGCGCTCGTCGACGCGAACAGGATGTCGCACGCCAGGGCCAGGTTGGCGCCGGCCCCCGCAGCCACCCCGTTCACCGCGCAGATCACCGGCTTTTCCAGATGACGGATGGCGCTGATCACCGGGTTCCACGAGTCGCGCACGAAGTCGCCGAGGTCGGGAATCACGCCGTCCTTCGGCATCGCCTCGGCCAGGTCTTGCCCCGCGCAGAATCCGCGCCCCGCGCCGGTGAGCACCACGGCGCGCACCGAATCATCGGCCGCGATCGCACGGAGTGCGTCGTGGAGCGCCTGCGAAAGCTCGCGCGTGAAGCTGTTCAGGACGTCGGGACGGTTCAGCGTCAGGAGTGCGACGCCGGAATCGTGAGTGATCAGCAGTTGCGGCACGGGGGGAGTCCGGAGTACGGCGTACGGACCGCGGAATGCGGTGGTAAGGGATTACCGGGAATAATGCCCTCCAACAGCCGCTTCCGGCCACCCATCGCCCCCGTCAGATTTCGGGCGATATGGCAGCCAAGACCCCCGCCTCGCCCGATCCCCGCTTTGACTGGGACCGCATTGCCCGCACAGTGCTGGCTTCGCGCACCCTCGATGACCTCGAGGAAGAGCTCAATCGCAACAAGGCGACGGTCCCCCGCGACCATCTGGTGAACTACCAGTTCTCGGCGCGCGGCCACGAGATGGCGCAGGTCATCCTGGGTTCGCTGCTGACCGGGACGCACGACGCGGCCGGCGCCTACTATCGCTCGCGTCCGCTCCTCCTGTCGCTGGGGCTGAGCCTCGAGGACGCGCACGGCAGCCCGTTGGGACGCGCCGGCGGCTTCAGTGATGGGCGCGACATTGGCGTCGTTTGCAACCTGCCGCGCGCCAATGGCGGCTGTGCCGTGCTCCCCATGTCGGGCGACGTCGGATCGCAGTACACGCCGACCGCCGGGTGGGCGCAATCAGTGGTCTATCACCGCGACGTGCTCAAGGACGCCGCGTGGCAGGGCGCCATTGGCGTGGTGCTTGGCGGCGACGCGTCGGTGGCCACCAGTGGCTTCTGGTCGGCACTCACCATGGCCACCACGCTCAGGTTGCCGATGCTCTTCTGCATCGAGGACAACGGCCTCGGCATTTCCGTGCGTGGCGACATGCAGACGCCGGGCGCCGACATTGCCAGCAACCTGGCGTCGTTTGCCAATCTTTTCCTGCGCGACGGTGACGGCACCAATCCGCACGAGTCGGCGCAGTTGCTCGCCGAATGCGTCGCGCACGTGCGCTCGGGCGAGGGACCCGCGCTGGTGCGCCTGACGGTGCCGCGCCTCAACAGCCACTCGGGGCCCGATAACCAGAAGGGGTATCGCACCGACGACGAGATCGCCGCCGACCTGCGGCGCGACCCACTGCCGAAGCTGAAGGCGTATCTCGTGCCGTCGCTGATGAAGGCCGCAGAGTGGGACGCGATGGAGCGCGAGGTGCAGGGCGAGGTGCGCTCCGCGGTCGAGGCGGCGCGCGCGCGCGCCATGCCCTCGGTTGCCGATGTCGGCCGATTCGTGTACGGCGAGCGTGAGACGCCAGCCGACATGGGCGGGCTGCCTGCCACAGAACTTGCACGACTTTCAGGTACCGACGTCCCCGCTGGCG
>CANNKR010000273.1 GCA_947504615.1 Gemmatimonadota bacterium
GAACACCGCCCAGAACCTGGCCCAGCAGCAAGAGCAGCAGCAGGGTCGCGGCCTGTCACTGGATGAACGGGCGGAGATCGACGAACGGGCGTACAACCAGCTCGTCAATGACATCCTCCTCCGACAGGAATACGAGAAGCGGGGCATCCGGGTCACAGATGAAGAAGTGATCGAGACGGCCAAGTTCTCCCCGCCGCCGCAATTCCAGCAGAATCCGGAGTTCCAGCTGGACGGCCAGTTCGACATGGCGAAGTACCGCCGGTTCCTGGCCAGTCCGGCCGCGCGCCAGCAGGGAGTCCTCGCCCAGCTCGAGGCGTACTACCGCGACGAGATCCCGAAGCAGAAGCTGTTCACCCAGGTGGCGGCCGACGCATACGTCAGTGACTCGCGGTTGTGGCAGATGTGGCAGGACCGCCACGACTCGGTGGCGGTGTCGTTCATCTCCTGGTTGCCGTCGGACGCCAAGGACTTCGAGAAGGGCATCACGGACGCCGATGTCTCCGCGTACTTCGCGGCGCACGCCAAGGAATTTGACCGTCCAGGGCGCGCGGTGCTGTCGCTGGTGACCATCTCGCGCACGCCGTCGGCGGCTGACAGCGTGGATTCGCAGAAGCGCGCGCAGGCGATGCACGACGAAATCGCCAAGGGTGCCAAGTTCGACGAGGTCGCCAAGCGCGCCTCGGACGACACGGTGAGCGGCGCACTCGGCGGCGACCTGGGCAAGGGACCGAAGGGACGCTTCGTGAAGGAGTTCGAGGACGCGGCGTGGAAGCTCAGGGTTGGCGAGCTCTCGGCCCCGGTGAAGACGAGCTTCGGCTGGCATATCATCAAGGTCGACGAGAAGAAGGGCGACACGCTCTCGTTGCGTCACATCCTGGTGAAGGTGCGCCAGAGCGACTCGTCGGCGGTGAAGACGGACCATCGGGCGGACGAACTGGCCCGGACGGCCGCGGCCGCCGTGGAGTCCGCCAAGTTCGACAGCGCGGCCAAGACGATGGGGTTGCTGGTCTCCCAGATCGAGGTGACCGAGGGACAGCCCGCGCGCTACCTGGGCCGCCCTGTGAAGAGCGTGAGTGCGTGGGCATTCGGTGGCGCGCGCACCGGCGAATCGAGCGACCTGTTTGATGACGACGATACGTACTTCCTGGTGAGGCTCGACTCGTTGCGCGCGGGGGGACCCCAGCCGCTCGACGCGGTGGTGAAGGCCGAAGTGCGCGAGGCGATCGCCACGGTCAAGTCGCTGGATGACAAGATGGCGGCGGCCAAGACGGCGGCGGTGGCAGCCGCCACCAGCTCGCTGGAGGAGGCCGCCAAGGGTGCGGGGCGTTCGGTGCAGCAGTCCCCGCTCTTCACGCGCGTGGGCTTCGTGATGGGCATGGGCCAGCTGAACCAGGCGATCGGCACGGCGTTTACGCTGCCGGTGGGCGTGATTGGCGCCCCGGTGCGGACGACCGACGCCGTGTTCGTGATGCGCGTGGACAAGAAGGTCTCGGCAGACCGGGCGGCGTTCGACGCCCAGAAGGCCACGCAGCGCGAAACGGCCATGCAGTCAATACGCGACTCACGGGTGCAGTCGTTCCTTGGCGCGCTGCGCAAGGACGCGACGATCGTGGACAAGCGGAAGAAGATCCAGGCGTCACTGCGGCGTCAGTCGACGTAGGGGAACAGCAGGGCGCACGAACGCGAGAATGCGAAGTGGGGGGCGGCGAGAAATCGCCGCCCCCCACTTTATTGTGCGCTTCCGTTCCGGCGCCCTCGCGTCCTAGATCAACTTCTTCGGTTCCGGCCGGTCCTCTTCCACCGGGACGCGGTCCGAAGGCGACTGCAGGCGATCGAGGGGGCGCACGTCAGGCGTCTCGATCTCCTTCTGCACATCGGTCATGTTCTTCTTGAATTCACGAATCCCCTTGCCGAACGAACCGGCGATCTCGGGAATGCGCTTGGCTCCAAAGAGGAGCAGGATTGCCACCAGGGCCATCAACATCTCGCCCGGGCCGAGTCCAAACATGGGAGCCTCCTAGAACAGCGAACGCGCGATGAGATAAGCGACCAGGACCCCGACGAGGCTCAGCAACGACACGTCGAGCGCGATGGGTCCAAGACCAATGTTCACGATGATGAGGTTCAAATTCAAGGGCCCGATGGCCGGCGTGACGCCGGTGGTGAGGAATTCCTTCACCGCCCCGCTGGGAAGCCACATCCTGGCAAACTGCGTAAAAAAGCCGCCAACCACGAACCCGATAGTCAGCACGACGGCATGAAACCCCGGACGATGCTTGGAAGATCCCTTGGGTGCCATCAGGACCTCCGGTCCATGACGTATCCGAGCGCGTCACTGAGCGACTGCCGCGCTTCCGACCCGGGGACCGTCGTCAACACCGCCTCGGCTTCCTCGGCGAACTCCTCGCCCTTCCGCCGGGCGAAGTCGATGCCGCCACACTCGTGCACGATACCCACCACGTCGGCAATCTCCACATCAGAGGGCAGCGGTTCCGCGAAGAGCGCCTCGACCCGCGCCCGCTGGGCACGGGACATCCGGGGCATTGCGGCGATGAGCGGCAGCGTGACCTTGTGCTCCTTGAGGTCATTGCCGCTGGGCTTGCCGGTCACGGACTCCGTCTCCGTGTAGTCGAGCAGGTCGTCGGCCACCTGAAAGGCCATGCCGAGCCGGTTGCCGAAGAGCGCCATCTCCTTGCGGAAGCGCGGCGCGCCGCAGAGCGCTCCCACCTCGCAGGACGCGCCGAGCAGCGACGCCGTCTTGGCCTGCACCAGCAACCAGTAATCGGCCTCCGTGAACGACAGCGCGTCGTACGACGCAAGCTGGCGCAGTTCACCGAGGGTCATCGCATTGGACGCGCCCGTGAAGACGCGCAGCGGCTCGAGGTCGCCCAACAGGACCAACTCGGCGAGGGCGCGCGAGTACAGGTAGTCGCCGGCAATCACGGCCACCTGATGGGAGAAGAGCGCATTGATGGTGGGCATGCCGCGTCGCAGCGGCGAGTGATCCACCGAATCATCGTGCACGACGCTGGCCAGATGGATCAGTTCGGCGATGGCGCCCATCGCCACCGTCCGATCGTCTGGCGTGTCCTCGAGCGACGACGCGAGCAGCAGCACGGTGGGGCGGAACATCTTGCCCTTCATGCCGGTGAGGTGCGCGTTGATCGATTCGACGATGGGAGCGTCGGCGCGCACGATGCGCCACATCTCCTCAGGGACGAGGTCGAGCCGCGCTCGCACCGGCACCTGAATATCCAGGAGCGCCGAGGCGACCGGCATGTGGCCGCGAAGCGGGAGGGTACTCACGAGAGGGACGCCTCGACCGCGTTCAGGCGATCCCCGATGTCACGGAACTGAATGTCGACCGCGAAGACCCGCTCATAGAAGCCCCGGGCCTCGGCCGGACGCTTGAGCCCCTCCGAGACGTAGCCGAGCAAATAGAGCACGCCGACCAGCTGATCATCGCCCGCCCCTGGCTCGTGGACGGCGCGCTGCAGGATGGTGAGCGCCACCGGGAGCTGCCCCTTCTCAAGAAAGCACTGCCCGAGCGCCTCGTAGGTGCGCACGCGCTTCGCCGTGCCACGGAGGGCCTTCTGGAACTCGGCGATGGCCTCGTCCAGGAGTCCCATCTCCTTGTACGCGACCCCGAGGTCATAGTGGGACTCGTGATCTTCCTCTTCGACGTTCGCGGCTACTCCCTGCTTGAACTTCCGGAGCATGTCCTGGAAGTCGGCGTTCTCGTCGCCGCTGGGTTCCTTCTCCTCGACGACCATGCGCGTCGACTTGGGGCCTTCGTC
>CANNKR010000274.1 GCA_947504615.1 Gemmatimonadota bacterium
CACTACGGATTCGCCAGCATCACCGCGCACGCCAGCGCCATGTTCGTGCCGTTCCTGGTGGTGGTCCTCGCCGCCGGCGCCCCGCCGATGCTCGCCGTGCTCTTTCTGGCGTACCTCTCCAACCTCAGCGCCTGCCTCACGCACTATGGCACGACCCCCGCGCCCATCTATTTCGGATCGCGCTACATCACGCAAAAAGACTGGTGGCTGTACGGCTTCATCATCTCCGTGCTATCTCTGGTCGTCTACGCAACGGTCGGCCTGACCTGGTGGAAGCTGCTCGGCTGGTGGTAGAACCGAAGCACATCAGAACGATGACCGAGCGGGGCAACGGCGTAAGTCGTTGCCCCGCTAACGTTTAGGGGATCGCAGACACGCAGGAATGCCCGGCGTTGTCGTGATAATGCAATTCTTGCGATATTCTGCATTCAATTTTGTAAATTGTTGGTTGAATTTGTAAAATTGTTCTGCTAGATTTGCAGAATCTACAAATTCAGCTGCACACCATCTTCCCCGAGATCATCCTGATGAACGCTCGCGCCGCCGCCCTCAAGGCCATCGCCTCGCGCGTGGTCACCCCGCCTGACATTCCCGCGACGCACGAGAACGGCCTCCCGATCTCGCACTACTTCGGCTCGCTGACGTTCGGCGCGCGCCAGATGCGCGACAAGCTCCCCAAGGAAGTTTTCGCGAAGATCAACAGCGCGGTCCGACTCGGCAAGAAACTCGATCTCGAGATCGCGCCCACCGTCGCCCAGGTCATCAAGGAATGGGCGATGTCGCATGGCGTCACCCACTTCTGCCACTGGTTCCAGCCGCAGACGGGGCTCACCGCGGAGAAGCACGACGCGTTCTTCTCGTTCGACGAGAACAAGCTCCCCATGGAGTCGTTCACCGGCGAGCAGCTCATCCAGAGCGAGCCCGATGCGTCGTCGTTCCCGTCCGGCGGCCTGCGCGCCACCTGGGAAGCGCGCGGCTACACGGCGTGGAACCCGGCGTCGCCCGTCTTCATCATGGAATCCGCGGGCACCAAGACGCTCTGCATCCCGTCGGTCTTCATCGGCTACAACGGTGAGGCGCTCGACGAGGTCACCCCGCTGCTGCGCTCCTCCGACGTCCTTTCCCACAAGGCGATGGAGCTCCTCGAGCTCCTCGGCGACAAGGGCGCGTTGCGTGTCTATACCACCATGGGCGCCGAGCAGGAGTATTTCCTGATCGACCGCGGACATTTTTCACTGCGCCCCGATCTCGTGATGGGCGGACGCACCCTCATCGGTGCGCCGCCGCCGCGCGGTCAGCAGCTCGAGGACCACTATTTCGGTGGCATCCCCGAGCGCGTGCAGGGCTGCATCGCCGAGGTTGAGTACGAGCTCTATCGCCTGGGCGTGCCCATCGTCACGCGCCATAACGAAGTCGCGCCCTGCCAGTTCGAGATGGCGCCCGTGTTCGAAGAAACGGACATCGCCACCGACCACAACCAGCTGGTCATGGCGATTCTCCGCAAGGTCGCCGCGCGTCACGGTCTCGCCGCGTTGCTGCACGAAAAGCCCTTTGCCGGCATCAATGGTTCGGGCAAGCATTGCAACTGGTCCATGGCCATTGCCTCGGACAACGAACTCGACGGCGTCAACCTGATGAAGCCGGGCAAGACGCCGCATCAGAACCTGCGTTTCCTCCTGTTCCTTGCCGCCGTCCTCAAGGGCGTCTCCAAGCATCAGGGGCTGCTGCGCGCGGGCATCGCCACGTCGGGCAACGAGCATCGCCTCGGCGCCAACGAAGCGCCGCCGGCCATCATCTCGGTCTTCCTGGGCTCGATGCTCACCCGGATGATCGACGACATCATCGCCGGACGCACAGGAGCGAGCGCCGAACAGGCCATGATCAAGCTCGGCGTCGCCAAGCTCCCCGAAATTTCCAAGGACAACACCGACCGCAATCGCACGTCGCCGCTCGCCTTCACGGGGGCCAAGTTCGAGTTCCGCGCGGTCGGGTCATCGCAGTCCATCGCCTTCCCGGTGATGATCTTCAATGCCGTCGTCGCCGAGGCCATTGGCGAACTGATCAGCACGCTGAAGGTCGAGATGAAGAAGACCAAGTCGGTGGATGACGCCGTGCTGAAGGTCGTGAAGGACGCGTTCAAGGAGACCACCGCCATCCGCTTCGAGGGCAATGGGTACGCCCCTGAGTGGGTGAAGGAAGCCAAGAAGCGCGGCCTGCTCAACCTGCGCCGTTCTCCCGAAGCGCTCGACCAGATCAACGCCAAGACCACCAAGGCGATGTTCAGTACGCTCGGCATTCTCACCCCCGAGGAACTCGAGAGCCGGTATCACGTGCGCCTGGAGCGGTACCTCAAGGACATGCTCATCGAGATGCACACCATGCGCGAGATGATCGACACCATGGTGCTGCCGTCCTCGCTCAAGTACCTCGGCGTGCTGGCCGACGCGGCGCATAAATCGAAGGCCATCGGCATCAAGGTGAATCCCGCCACGGTGGCTGCCACGGCGTTTGCCAAGCAGGTGACGGATTTGCAGAAGCGCGCCGCCGCGCTGCGCGTGGCGGTGAACAAGGCCGACACCATGCACGACACGCCGACCCGGTGTGCGCAGTTCCTCACCAGCACCGGCGCCGACGCCATGGCCGCCGTGCGCGAAGTCTCCGATGCCATCGAACTGACGATGGGGGACGAGTACTGGCCGCTGCCGAGATACCGGGAGATGGTGTTTCCGGTGTGACGGAGCGCACGAACGCGAGAACGCAGGACCATGAAACGATCGAGGCCGCGGAGATTTTCCGCGGCCTCTGTCGTGTGCTCGCACAATCACCACGTCGGCGTGGCGCACATACTCCACGCCGAATTCCGTGACGGGCCGTCGTGCGATCCACCTGCCCCCACTGCGGTGCGTTGAGATACACTCAAGATCGTGTTATGCTCGAACATACCAGTTTCGTGCTCGTTGCAGCGTGTCTTCGGGTGAGCACCATCACCAGTGACCTTGACGGCGCGCTCCCGCCATCGTCAGCAATCTGCTGGTGCGGTCGGGTGCACAGAACGTCGGTGGCGGAGTTGAGCGAAGTGACCATCCTTGGAGACGCACACTGACATGCCGAGACGCTTTGTGACTGCGGTGTTCGACACCCCAGTATTATATGCCGGTCTTCGAACGCTGTTCCTCGGTGGACTGCCCACCAGGCCTGTGCTGAAGCTCCTTCAGGCCACCAAAGACGATGTGGTGCTGGACATCGGCTGCGGCACGGGATTCATCGCTAATATGATCCCGTTCAGGCATTACTACGGCTTCGATATGGACGCCGAGGCCATTCGTCGTGCAAAGCTGCGCAACATCCCGAACACCACCTTTGTGGTAAGCATGGTGCAGGACTACGACTTCGGTTCGGTGCTACCTACCAAAGCCATCCTCTACGGGGTCCTCCACCACCTGTCGGATGCGGATGCCATTGAGCTTCTCAAGCGCCTCGCAGCCAGTCGCGTGCAGTCGGTCGTCACGCTCGACCCGGTGTACGCGCAATTCAACATGATCAACAACATTCTGTGCCGGTATGACCGCGGCCGGTACGTTCGCACGCGTGCCGATATCAACACGCTGATCAGCCGCACGCCCTTCGCGGTTGCGGACGAGAAATTGCACTATGCGAACACGTTGATAGCCAAGTACATTCTCTTTCACCTTGAGCAAAGCGCTGCGCCGGTCCTGGCGCAGAGGGCATCAAGAGACTAGGCGCGACCCGTCGCCGCATCACCC
>CANNKR010000275.1 GCA_947504615.1 Gemmatimonadota bacterium
CGGAACCACGAGGTGCCCGCGGCGACGCCGAGCTCGGCGCGAATGCCAAGCGCGGGTGCCTCAATCGCGGCCGAGGGAACGGCGGACGCGGCCGATGCAATCATCGCAGAATCCACGGCGACTGCGTCACCCTCGGCGACGACCACGGCCACCGCGCCCGTTGTCGCGACGGCGAAGCGCCGCGCGATCGGGTCGAAGTAGCTGAAGCGCTGCGGTGGCACGGATTGCCGGCCGGCCGTGCGCGGCGTGACGAGCCAGTCAAACTCCTTGGCGCCCCGCAGGGTGGCCGGCGTCGAGTCGAGTTCCACGCGCTCATCGGCCGGGACGACCGTCCCCCACTCCACCGAAATCCGGGGGCGAGGGAGCAGCGTGACGTTGCCCTGCCCCTCGATGCGCAGGGTGACCACCAGGGGATTGCCCACCTTGCCCGACGCCGAGTCGACGCGAAGTCGCGCACGCCAGATGCCCACCGCTCCCGCCCAATCGGCGGGACGGCCGGCGGTTGGCACCGGCAAGACCACCAGTGCCAGCGGTTCGCTGCGCAATGCGTGCGTGTCTTCTCGGCTGAAGAACGACGCGGACTGCGGCAGCGAATAGGTGAGACGCGACGGCGGCACGTCGAAGCGCCCGGGAGTCAGCGCGAAGAACGCGCGCTGGAAGACGTGCACTTCATACGAGCGTCCATCGATGTTGCCAACGAGCGGCGCCTTCGCATCGGGAAGGTCGTAGACCAGCAGTGAGCGCGTTTCGGGCGGGACGAACTCCGGATTTCGCCGCAGGCGCTGCCGCACTTCCTGATTGAGAAAGACGCCAATCTGGTAGGTGGACTGCTGTCCCACGTACACGGTGTCGGGAAGCAGGACGGCATGAAAGTTCACGCCGCGCGAGGGATCGATGTGCGACCGCGTGACCACGGGCGGATACTGGGCGTGCGCGACCGATGGCGCAGCCAAGGCAGACAACAGCAGAGAGCGCACGAGCGCGCGAGCGCACGAACGGGGGGCGGCGAGCATCACGGGCGACTTGGGCATCACCAGTCCTTGCCTCCCGGTGGCCGGTCGCGTTGCGGCACGCGGCGTCGGCGCGACTGCGTGTCGCGCTCGTCACGCGCCGCGGCGTCGAGCAATTGCTCGGCCTGCTGCCTGGACATCTCCGACTGATCACGTGGCGGCGGAGGTGGCCCCTGCTGGTCGTTGCGCGCACCGCCCCCAGACTGCGGCGGCTGTACCCGTTTCAGCCGCAGCGCCAACTCGTAGTTCCAGCGCGCATCCGCGTCGTCGGGGTGCGCCAGGAGGAGCGACCGATAGGCCGCGAGGGCTCCGCGCACCGACTGCGTCCGCTCCTCGCCTTCGGCATGTCGCGCACGGCGCAGCTGCGCGAGCCCGAGGTTAAAGATGGCGCGGTCGCGCAGCGTCGGCGCCGCACCGAAGCTGGCCCGTTCGAGCGCATCGACGGCCGCATCCAGCGAGTCGAACGCCAGCAGCACCGTGCCGAAATTGTAGAAGGTGCGCGGCGAGCGATCGCCGCGCGCCACCGCGTCGCGATACAGCCGCACGGCGTCGGCCGTGCGCCCCGCCCTGAACTCGGCGAGCGCGCGATCTGCGGGAGACTGCGCGCGCAGCACTGCCGGCGACAGCAGCACCGCCAGCGCCAGCAGCACGGCCGCGGGGGGCGTGCGCCACCAGCGCCATCGTGCGGGAAGACGGCCGCCATCGGCGCGCCACGCATCGAACAGCAGGAGCACGAGGGCCACGCCGAGCAACCACTGATAGCGCGCAGGCATCGTCAGGCCGGCGGTGGCCGCGCGCTGCTTCGCTTCCAGGGTCGAGAGAGCGCGCGCGATGCGCGTCCCCTTGTCGGTGACGTCGGCAGGAATGAACTCCCCGTCGGCCACGCGTGCGATCTCCGCGAGGGTCGCCGGGTCGTAGCGCGTGATCACAATGTCGCCGGCCTCGTCGCGCTTGGCCTGGACGCCACTCGGCGTGCGCAGCGGGATCGAACTGCCGCCCTCGGTACCGAATCCGACGGTGACCACGCGCACGTCCTGCTGCCGCGCGCGCTGTGCGGCGCGGATGGCATCGGCGCGGTCGTCGAAGCCTTCGCCATCGGTCAGCAGCACCACGGCCTTGCCGGCGCCGCCCTGGGCGGCAGAGAGCAGGTCGAGGGCGCCCGTGAGCGCCGGCGCGAGCGCGGTGCCCGGCAGGCCGACGATGGAGGGGTCGAGGTTGTCGAGGAAGAGTTCCAGCGCGCCGTCGTCGGACGTGAGCGGCGCCAGCACGTACGCACGGCCGGAAAACGCGATGAGCGCCAACCGGTCGCCGGGTGCCGCCGCGCGGTACCGGCGCACCTCCTGTTTCATGCGCTCCAGTCGCGTGGGCCGTTCGTCATCCGCGAGCATCGACAGCGAGGCATCCATGGCCAGTACGACATCGCCGCCCTTGGTGCGAATGATGTCGCGCGACGTGCCCCAGCGAGGTCCCGCGAGCGCCAGCGACGCGAGGACGCTGGCCACCCCGAGGATCACCGCGCGTTGCAGCGCCGCCCCCGATCGGGCGGCCGGCGCGAGCCGGTCGAGCGCCACGTCGGAACCCAGGGCGGCAAGACGGCCCGCGCGGCGGCGCTGACGCCAGACGGTGGTCGCCACGCTGAGCGCCGCCACGAGGACGACGGCGACCAGCAGGATGGGACGTTCCCAGGCGATCGTCATGGCAACGGACCCCGCCACGTGGCGAGCGCCAGTTCCAGCACCAATGCGGCAAGCACGAGGGCCAGCGGGTACACGTACAGCTCGTTGTATCGCACGTAGCGCGACGAGCGCACCGGCACACGCTCCAGCTGATCGATCTGTTCGTAGATCCGCTGCAGCGCCGCGCCGTCGCGGGCGCGGAAATAGCGCCCGTTGGTTCCGTGCGCGATGTCGGTCAGCAACGGCTCGTCGATCTCGACCTTGCGGTTTTCGTACCGCAGGCCGAAGACGCCGCGCCCCACGGGCACGGGCGCCATGCCTTCGCTGCCGACGCCGATGGTATAGATACGAATGCCCAACGACGCCGCCGCCTGCGCGGCCGTGCGCGGATCGATGGCCCCGCGGTTATTCACGCCGTCGGTGAGCAGGACCATCACCTTGGACCGCCCGGGGGCATCGCGCAGGCGATTCGACGCGGTGGCGATGGCCGTGCCGATGGCCGTGCCGTCTTCGAGCTGCCCAGACTGCAGGTTGTCGATGGCGGCGAGCACCACGGGGTAGTCCACGGTGAGCGGCACCTGCGTCAGCGCCTCGCCGGAAAACGAGACGAGGCCCACAGCATCGCTGCGACGCGCCAGCACGAATTGCTTGATCTTCTCCTTCGCGACCTCCAGCCGGTTCTGCGGCTGAAAGTCCTCGGCCAGCATGGAACTCGAGAGGTCGACGACGAGCACGATGCTGATGCCGTCGCCATTCACCTGCTCAGTGCGTGCCCCGCTGCGCGGTCGTGCCAGCGCGAGCGAGCCCGCCACGAGGGCGACCACACGCAACGCGAGCAGCGCACGGGCCGCCCAGCGCCCGCGGGCCGGCCCCTGTCGCAGCAGGTCCACCCGCGAGAACAGGATGGCATCGGGACGACGGTGCCGTCGCCACCAGAGCCACCACGCAATTACCGGGAGCGCGAGCAGCCAGAACGGCGACGCCAGTTCATAGCCGCGCAGGAACGCGCTCATGTGCGCCCCCGACGCCGTCGACGCGGCGGTCCCTTGTCGGCGGCCGCGAGTCGGACCTCATAGGC
>CANNKR010000276.1 GCA_947504615.1 Gemmatimonadota bacterium
CTGCAGGGCGAAGGCATCGCTTCCCGATGACGCCTCGGAGAGCGCGTAGGCGCCCACCATGTCGCGGCAGAGGCGTGGCAGGTACCGGGCCTTCTGTTCGTCGTTGGCATAGGTGAGCATCGGGAAGAGGACGAGCGTGTTCTGCACGTCCACCATGATCGCGGCTGCCGCGTCGACCTTGCTGATTTCCTCGACGGCGATGGTCACCATCATCAGTGACCCCCCCGCGCCCCCGTACTCCTCTGGGACCTGGATGCCCATCAACCCCAACTCGAAGTACTTGGGAATGAGGGTGGGGTCGATCTTCGCGGCGCGTTCCATCTCCTGCACGCGCGGACGCACTTCGCCGTTGGTGAAATCGGCGACGGCATCGCGAAAGGCGACCTCGTCGTCAGTGAACACCGTCAGCGGGGGGCGCTGGGGCAGCGAGTCGTTGGTCATCCGACAAACCTAACACGCCTCTGGGCGTCAGGCGCGCTCGGTCACCGCGAGTTGCCCGCACCCGGCACCAATGTCGATGCCGCGGCGCTGGCGGACCGTGCTCGGGAGATTGAACTCCTCGGACAGAATGCGCTGAAAGGCCCTGGCGGCAGGGACCGGTGTGGGCGCGCCATCGTAGCCCACCGTCGGGTTGAGCGGAATGAGATTGACCTGCGCCGGCGTTCCGGCGAGCAGTGCGCCCACGGCCCGTGCGTGGGCGGGCGTGTCGTTGGCTCCAGCAATGAGCGCCCACTCGTAGAAGATGCGCCGCCCTGTGGCCTCGCTGTACGCACGACACGCGGCCATCAGTTCGTCCAGTGGCCACTTGCGTGCGGCAGGCACGAGCGCGGCGCGCTCGGCCTGCGTCGCGGCGTGCAGCGACACGGCCAACCGGAGCATTCGTTGCTCGGCGGCGAGGCGCAGGATCCCCGGGACGACACCGACGGTGCTGAGCGTGATACGGTCAGCGCCCAGCGCGAGGCCCGTATTGTCACGCAGGATCTCGATGGCGTGCATCACCGCGTCGTAGTTGTGCAGCGGCTCGCCCATCCCCATCAGCACGACGTTGCGCACGCGTGTGGACGCCACGGGCGTGCCCGCTGGCGCTGCGAGCTTCACCGCACGCGAGACATGGACGACCTGCGCGACGATCTCGCCCGCCGTGAGGTGCCGCGTAAACCCCATTTGCCCCGTGGCGCAGAAGACGCAGCCCATGGCGCAGCCGACCTGCGAACTCACGCAGGCCGTCACGCGGCCGGTGAAGCGCATCTTGACGGTCTCGACGCGCCGGCCGTCGGTCAGCCCCAGCAGGAACTTGCGCGTGAAGCCATCCGCTGAATCGGTGGTCAGCGCTGCCGGCAACACGCCCAGCGTGGTTTCATCCCGCAAGCGCGCCCGAAGCCGCGGTGGCAGCTCGGACATCTCGTCGACCGACGCCACCTGCCGGACGTAGAGATAGTTCCAGAGCTTCCCCACGTGAATGGGATTGATGTCCCACTCCCCGAGACGCTCCCGAAGCTGTTCGCGGGAGACGTCGTAGAGATTGAGCGGCGTCATGGGCTCAGGGGCGAACGCCGCGCTGATGCGCTCACGCGCGAAACACCTCGAGCGCCAGCTCCACCTTGCCGAACGGCGCCGACACCTGCACGCCCTGCACGGCCCCGCGCACCAGGGCAAGCATCTCCCGGGCAATCGCGATCCCCTCGGCCACCGCGTGCTCCTTGGACTTGTCGCTGGCGCGGCGCATGCGGTCGATCACCTCCGCGGGAACCGTGACACCCGGCACCTCATTGGCCAGGAACTCCGCGTTGCGCGCCGAGACCAGCGGCCAGATGCCCGCCACGACGGGGATGCGCGTGCCCTCGACTTTCTTCAGGAAGATCTCGAGCTGTGCCGGGTCGAACACGGGCTGAGTCACGGCGAACTCGGCGCCGGCGTCCACCTTCCACGCAAAGCGCTTCAGCTCGTGCTCGAGGTCGATGGCCGCCGGGTTCACACCCACGCCAATCACGTAGCGCGTCGGCGCGCCGATGGCGTTGCCACCGGGATCCATGCCGTGGTTGAGCTTGCTCACCAGGTTCGTGAGGCCAATGGCGTCGATATCGAAGACCGCCGTTGCGTCGGGATACGGCCCCATCTTGGGCGGATCGCCGGTGACCAGCAATACGTTGTGCAGCCCCAGCGCCGACGCGCCCAGCAGGTCGGAGAGCATGCCCAGCAGGTTGCGGTCACGGCAGGCGTAGTGGGTCACCGTCTCGATGCCGCAGTCGCGCTCGATCAGCACGCTGGTGGCGATCGCGCTCATACGGCTCTGCGCGCGCGGTCCGTCGGGCACGTTCACCGCGTCCACGCCCGCATCCTTCAGCTTCCTGACCTCAACGAGCATCTTCGACGGATCGACGCCGCGCGGCGGCACGATCTCGACACTCGTCACGAACTCCCCGGCGGCGAGCTTGCGGCCCCAGGCCGAGCGCTCGGCCAGCGGCGCCGGGTCGGCGCCCACGGCCTCGTGGCGGCCCGAGACGCGCGACAGGCGCCCGCCGCCCGCGGAATGCGCGACGGTGGCGTGGCGCGGCACCAGCGGCCGCACGCCATCGCGCATGGCGTGGATGTGTTCGGGGGTCGTGCCGCAGCAGCCGCCCACCAGCCGCACCCCGGCCTGGATGAGGTGGCGCGCGTAGTTGGCCATGTACTCCGGGCTCGCCATGTACATCGTGCGCCCGCCGACGTCGCGCGGCATGCCGGCGTTGGCCATGGCCGAGAGCTTCTTGTCGGTGACGGCCGCCATCCGCTCGATGGCTTCGAGAATGGTCTGAGGCCCCACGGAACAGTTGAGCCCGATGATGTCGGCGCCCATGGCCTCCAGGGCCTCGGCGATCTCCTCGGGGGGGACGCCGAACGACGTGACCAGGTCGGTGGTCACAGACATCTGCGCGATCACGGGGAGCGACGGCGCCACGGTGCGCGCGGCGCGCACCGCCTGTTCGATTTCCACGAGGTCGCTGAACGTCTCGAGGATGAAACAGTCCACGCCGCCGTCGCGCAGCGCCGCCATCTGTTCCTCGAACATCGCCTTGGCTTCGTCGCGCGAGGTCGGGCCATAGGGTTCGATCCGCAGCCCGAGCGGGCCCACCGCGCCGGCCACGAGCGCGTGGTCCTCGGCCGCTTCGCGGGCCAGCGTGGCCGCCGCCACGTTGAACTCGCGCACCTGCGATTCCAGGCCATAGTGCTGCAGCTTGGGGCGGTTGGCGCCAAACGAGTTGGTTTCGATCAGTTCCGCACCGGCCCGCACGTAGTCGGCATGAATGCCGCGCACGAGGTCGGGTTGGCGCACGTTCAGTTCATCGTAGCACTGGTTGATGAAGACGCCCTTGGCATAGAGCATCGTCCCCATGGCCCCGTCGGCGACTATTACCTGATCGGTATCCACCAGCCGGGCAAGCAGTTGCTCGCGATTCGTACTCATGTGTTTCCCTCGGCAGCGGTCCGCACGGCGTAGTATTTGCACTCCGGATGGTGAAGCACGATGGCCGCGGTGCTCTGCTCGGGGACGAGCTGGAACGCCGATGTGAGCGTCATGCCGATGGCCTGCTCCACGGGGAGCAGCGCGAAGACCTTGCCGTGATCGTCCAGGTCCGGGCAGGCGCCGTAGCCCCACGAATAGCGCTTGCCCTGCTCGTGCGTCATGCCCAGTTCACTGCGAATGCGCGCGTGCATCCACTGCGCCACCGCCTCGGCGGCCTCCACGGCGAGGCCGTGTAC
>CANNKR010000277.1 GCA_947504615.1 Gemmatimonadota bacterium
AGCGTGTACGTCACCCGGGCGGTGAGCGTGCCGGGGTATCCCTCGTCCCCGTCGGGGCTGACGAGCGTGAATACCACGCCGACGCCACTGTCGGTGCGCACGGGTTCGGCTGCCCAGACAGCTTTGTCGAAACCACGCAGCCCGCCATGGAGCGCATTGGGGCCGTTGTTCACGGCGAGCGTGTAGCTCTTGCCCGAGAGGGTGAAGCGCCCCTTGGCAATCCGGTTGCCGTAGCGCCCGACCACCGCGCCGAAGTAGGGGGAACTGCGCACGTAGCCGGCCAGCGAGTCGTAGCCCAGCACGACATCACCGGTCACGCCCTTGGCGTCCGGCACCCGGATGGAGAGGATGATGGCGCCGTACGTCATGGCGCGCACTTCCATGCCGGACGCGTTGACGAGGGTGAAGGCTTCCACCGGTTTGCCGTCCGGCGCGACGCCGAAGGGGACGCGCGAGATCTCGGAAGGTGTCATGGTCGAGGACTTGGCGTTGTCTTTCGCACCGCACGCGGAGGCCGCGAAGAGTACGACGGGCAGGAGCCCCATCCGCATGTGCGTGCACTTCATCGGGCACCCTCCTCGAGAATGATGACTTCGGTCATGCCGCTCGCCGCCGGGAGGTCGTGCGCAAAGACCAGGCGGATTCTGGCGGTCATCACCGGCTCAATGCGCAGCGTATTGACCGAGGAAACCTGCGGTTCGGCCGGCACTTGCGACAGCACCCGGGCTGCCGCCCACGCCTGGCCGTTCCAGTACTCCACGGTCACCCGTTTGGGCGCCTTCACGCGCCGACCATCGCCCCACAAATACGCCTCCACCGTCGCCACTCGGCGTTCGGACGGAAAGGCCAGTTCCACCCAGTCGCTCGCATTGGGGCTGCCCAGGGACGTCCACCGGTTGCGCGAGTAGTAGCTGAACGCCACCACCATGTCGTTCACCTGGCTCGCGGGGTTTTCCGTCGCGGCAAAGGACGCACTCACCGTGGCACCGTACGCGAGATCGGGCGATGCCCCCGGTGTCGGCACCGGCGCGCTGCCGGAACGGCTCCACGCCTCGATCTCCGTGAGTCCCGTCGCGCCGCCGCGCCGCGGCGTGAGCACCACGCGCAGCCGTGTCGTGGTCACCGTCGCGAAGGCGATGGTGTTGGCGCGCCGCCCTTCGGGCTGCGCCGGCGCGCGACGCTGGCCGCGAATTGGCACCCACGCACCACCGCTCCACTGGTCCAGTTCGTACTGCGCCGGTGGCGTGGCGCCGGCCGAATCTTCCAGGAAGTAGAGCTTGACCTCGTCGATGGCGCGTGGTGTGCCGAAGTCGATCACCACCCAGTCACGCGCATTGGGCGATCCAGTGGTGGTCCAGCGATTCGGCGGCGACTGGTGATACCAGTAGTTGCCGTCGACGAGGAAGTGCGGCGACGTGCCCGGAGCGCTATACGACGTACGCACCAGTGGAAAGGCGCGCCCGCCGTTGTTTACTGCAACATTGACCGGGTCTTCGCGGCGGGCGTTCACCGCGGACGCGGGGGCGCCGAGCGGCGCCACCAGCCGACCGAGTGTCGGCGCACGGCCGATCACGCGGCCATCCGCCCACAGCGTCAGCCCGGCGCCACGATGGTAGCGGCTGCCGTCGCGATCCCAGATGATCGCGACCTCGCGGCCACGATACGCAATGTTGTCGAGCGCGAAGTAGTCCCAGTGCTCGGGGGCGAGCGGCGACACTTCCAGCGAATCGTCGGCGCGCGGGCGGAGCCCGGCGAGCCCCGTGATCACAAGATCGACGTAGCCCGAATGGAAGTAGTGTTCGCTGTGATACGGGGTATCGTGTCCGTCCCACGATCCATTGTCGGGATTGGCGGCCTCGGCGATGTACGGCCGTCCCTCTTTCCGCTGGGAGAGCGTGTACGTCGTGAAGAGCCGGAAGTAGTCGGCCTTGCTCACCACCGCCTGCTGATAGTTGTCGAGCAGGTTGGCCATCGCCAGCAGCGTCTGCGTGGTGGCATACGGCCACGCATTGCCGCTCCAGACGCAGCAGCGCGGCGAAATCTGGAACTGTGGATCATTGCGCTCGACGGTCGTCGGGCCGCGCGCGGCCGCAAAGTACGCCGTGTCCATCAGGAACTTCCACGCCCCCTCGTACCCTGCGTCGGGGAGGTTGAACTGCCACGGCACGAACCCGATGGCCTCGCGCCCATGCGGATTGCCCGCGTACGGGCCGCTCTGGTAGGTGAGCGATCCGGCCGTGATGCCCCCCTTCTCGTCGGTGCGGAACTGGTGAAAGAAGAACTCGCGCTTTGGATCCCAGAGTTCACGCTGCACGCGCGCCTTGAGATCGGCGGCCCGTGCCGCGAACAACCGCGCCTTGTCCGGCTGGCCCAGCAGAGCGGCGGCCTGCGCAATCGCGGTGGCGTCGGCGTACAGGTAGGCGTTGATCGTCGGCCGGTAGCCATCGGCGCCGGAGAACTCGTCGGCGGTCAGGCGCGAGTTGATATTGGTTTCCATCCCATCGTGCATGCCGTCCCAGTGGAACATCTTGGCCGTGGAGTCCCAGCGCTCCGCGGTCCAGCCGGCGTACTGCGCCTCCATGTGCGGGAGCATGGTCGAGAGAAACCGCCGGTCGCCATTCACCAGGTAGGCCGCGTAGACCGCATCCCCATACCAGTTGGAGTAGCTCCGTGGTTCGGCCCCGGGGGCCTCGAACCAGTAGCGCGAGAAATCCTCGACGATGCGACGATTCCTGAGCCAGCGCACTTCGTAGAGCTGATGACCCAGCGGGCACGAGATGGCGCCGTAGGCGCCGGACCAGAACGGACGATCGATAAACTCGGTGAAGGTGTAGCCGGTCTTCGGAGAGCCGTACGTCAGGTGCTTGGTGACCAGCTCCCACCGGTAGTAGTACGTCGCATCGATCTCCGCATCTGGGGATTCGAAGAACGGGATGTTCGCCTTGTACCAGCTCCAGTCGCGGTTGTCCCACCCTGCCTGGCGCTCGAGCAAGGCCTGGTGGTCGAGGACCGGACGTTGCCCCTGCGCCCCCATGTCGGCGGCCAGCAGCATCCCGGCCAGCACGGAAGCGACGGCGGTCAGGATTCGATGCAGTGGTGCTGTCCGCATGGGGCCTCGTGGGTTGCAGCCGCGGGGGGGCTCGGGATCTTTTGCTGGCGCAGAAGGTAACACTCCGAGCGCCCACAGAGCGGGTCGCCGGAGGGCGGCGCCTAACGAACGCGGGCGGCCAAGCGTAAATTCGTCCGAGAGCCGGACTATCGGCATTTGGACACCACACATTCGGAGGTAGGATGAAGGTCATTCGGTTTCTTGCAGCAGCCGCAATGGCGCTGACGGCCACGACGGCCATGGCGCAGGGTGGTCCCCCGGCCGGCGGCGCCCCCGGCGGCCAGCGCGGCGGTGGCGGCACAGCGCGCCTCCTGGTGGACATCACGCTCACGGATGCGCAGAAGGCGAAGGTCGATTCGATCGTGACCGCCGCGCGCGCCGAGAGCATGAAGCTGCGCGAGGAAGCGACCGCCGGTGGTGGTGCGCCGGGCCCCGAAGTCATGCAGAAGATGATGGCCGTCACGGCCAAGCGGAACGAAGCCATCAAGGCCGTGCTGACGCCGGAACAGGCCGCCCAGTTCGACAAGAATGTGGCCGCCATTCCGCCGATGGGTCCGCCGCGCCCGCCGCGCTAGGCTCAATCAGTCCACAGCACGCGGAAACGGGCAACGGTGACCAGGTCA
>CANNKR010000278.1 GCA_947504615.1 Gemmatimonadota bacterium
CGGGACTTGCCGCGCGCCTGCTCCGCGCGATGCCGGACCGCAATATGCGCCCCAAGGAAGCCGACCTGGTCGGGATGTTGCAGGCCGGCGAGTTCGACTACATCTGGTCCTACGAGTCGATAGCCCGGGCCCAGGGGCTCCCTTTCGTGCAGCTTCCTGAATCCATCGATCTCTCGTCGCCTGCCGACTCTGCGTTTTACGCGACGGCCAGCGTGAAGGTGCATGGCAAGGGTGCAGACTCCGTGACGTTCCGGGGGCGCCCCATCGTGTATGCGTTTGCCGTGCCGATACAGGCGCCGCACCGCGAGGTGGCCGAACGTTTTGCCGCGTATCTCGTGTCCGCCGAAGGGCGTCGGATCCTGCGCGCGCAGGGACTCGCCGTCCTCGACACAGCGGGCATGGTGGGCGCGGGTGCACCGCCGGGCCTGATCAAGTGACGTCCATGCCTGGCGCCGTGCCTGCGCGTAGCGCGCAGCGTGCCGTGGCCGTGGTGGCGGCGGTCGCGAGTTCGCTGTTGCTGCTTTTCCTGGCCGTGCCCATCGGGAAGCTCATTGGCGCGGGCGGCATGGCCGGCGTGCGCCAGCTGTTCAGTGACGCCGAGTTGCGGCAGGCCCTGGGGCTCACGGCGGTCACGGCGACAACGGCGACCCTGCTTGGCGTGCTGGGTGGCACGCCGCTCGCGTGGCTGCTCGCGCGCCGCGATTTCCGGGGTCGTGCGGTGCTGGCGGCCGTCCTCGACCTGCCGCTCCTGATTCCGCATCCGGTGGCCGGTATCGCGCTGTTGTTGCTGCTGGGTCGCGAATCGGTGCTGGGCGGCGCGATGCTGGCCGCCGGCCTTCGGGTGGTGGGTACGCCACTGGGCATCGTGGCCGCCATGCTGTTCGTGGCGGCGCCGTTGTACATCAGTGGCGCACGGGAGGCCTTTGCCCGCGTCGATCCGCGCTACGAGGCCGTGGCGCGCACGCTGGGCGACTCGCCGCTGCGCGCCTTCCTGCGCGTCACGCTCCCCTTGTCGCGGCGCGGGCTGATCGCGTCCGCCGTGGTGATGTGGGCGCGTGCCGTCAGCGAATTCGGCGCCATCGTGGTGCTGACGTACAACCCGAAGGTGGCCAGCGTCCTCAGCTACGACCGCTTCACCAGCTTCGGCTTGCGCGAGGCGCTGCCGGTGGCGGCGGTGCTGGCCGTGCTGGCACTGATTCCGCTGACGGCGCTGCGCACGCTGCGTGGCCCCGACGACGGAGCGCGGTCATGATCGACTGCCGGGCGCTGTCGGCGCGCCACGGGAGCTTCCAGCTCACGGACGTGTCGTTTGTCGTGCCGGCCGGCCAGTACGGCGTGGTCATCGGTCCCGCGGGATCTGGCAAGACGACGCTGCTGGAGACGATTGCCGGCATCGTGCCGACGACCTCGGGGGCGCTCTGGCTCTGCGGACGAGACGCCACGGCGACGGTCCCCGAGGCGCGCGGCATCGGCCTGGTGTATCAGCATGCGTTCCTCTTTCCGCATCTCAGCGTCGCGGAGAATATCGCGTACGGTGCGGTGTCGCCGGAGGTGGCGGAGCAGGTGGCGCGCCGCTTCGGCGCCGACGCACTCACCGGGCGTCCGGTGCGCTCACTGTCGGGTGGTGAACGGCAGCTCGTCGCCTTGGCTCGGGCCTTCGCGCGGCGTCCGCAGGTGGTGCTGCTCGACGAGCCCTTCAGCGCGCTCGACCCGCGGCGACGCACCATCGTGCGTCGCGAGGTGCGTGCCGTGCATCGTGAGTGGGGACTCACCACGCTGCAGGTGACGCACGACTTTACCGAAGCCGGGTTGCTGGGAGATGTGGCCATCCTGCTCGACGGCGGCCGCGCGCTGCAGTCGGGGGCGCCCGAGGAAGTCTTCCGGCGTCCGGCGTCGCCGTATATCGCGGAGTTTCTTGGCGCCGAGAACGTGCTGGCGGGCACGGCCAGGGCGCTCGACGATCGCGCGCCCGACTGGCTTGAGGGCGAGTCGGTCAGGCTGTCCCACGGCAATCGCGCCATCGAGTTCGCCGCGGGGGAACTGACGCTCTACGGGATTGGGGATTTTCCCGATGGTGCGGGCTATGCCGTGATTCGCGCGGAGGAGATCGTGCTCTCGCTGGCCTCGCCCGACGGCTCGGCGCGCAACCGCTTTCGTGGGGTCGTGTCGGAAGTCGCCACGCTCGGCGCGCTCACCCGCGTGACGGTGGACGTCTCGGGCGTTCCGCTGGTGGCATCACTCACGACACGATCGGCCAAGGAGCTCGAGTTGCGCGACGGAACGCCGGTGACCGCGTCGTTCAAGGCGATGGCCGTACATCTGTGCTGAGGGCGAGCGGCTGTTGGTCGCGATGATCCGTGAAGCCAGGCTGGGTCAGCGCCAGAGTACGAGGAACTCCGAAAACTCGCGCTCCTTGGGATAGGCCGCACGCAGTTCGGTGATCAACGCCATGGTCGGGGCAGGCGAAAACTCCGGCCGCAGCTTCAGCACCACCAACGATGCGTTGACGGATCGGGGTTGCCACGCGAGCGAACGCGTCGCCTCGGGCGACCGGTCGAGAAACTCAAAGAGCGTCCGGGTCCGATTGGGCCGTCCACTCAGGAAGTACACCTCGGGCGCATCCGGCCCGGCCCATAGCACGCGTCCGGTGGCCGTCTGCTGTACGAAGGTGATCAGCTCGTCGTACTGCGCGGCCTCATCGGGCGGGATCCGCAGGTCCGCGCGCGGCAGCGCCGACCGCGCATCTTCGGTATTCGCCGCGAAGCGCTGTCCCAGGCTGTTCAACGTTCCGGGAACCAGGCGAAAGTACCCAAACAGCAGAAAGAAGAGCGCCACCGCGACCTGATTGACCTTTGGCGTCCGGTTCCAGGCGCATACCGTGGCCGCCAGCGCCAGAAGCGACAGCGGCAATGCGTACAGGGTGTAGATCGGTGCCGCGAACGGAAACTCGACGAACAGGCAACAGACGGCCATGGCACACAGCGTGATGGCGTGTGCGTGCGTGCGCCGCTCGGCGTCGTCGGCCGGCACCTTCAGCCAGAGGGCCGCCCCTGCGATGGCGACGAGGACGGGGACGCCCCAGCTGGCAAGCCATCCAGCCTGATAGAACACGGGCTCCCGTGCCGAACCGATGATCAGCACGCCGAACCAGGTGATGGTGATCGCCGTCGTCAGCAGGGCGTCGCGGCGCACGCGCTGCGGCCAGAGTGCCCACCCGATGGGGAAGACCCAGAGGATCGCGCCCCACGCCGGCGGTCGCATGAATGCGCTGGATAACCGCCGGAAGGGGGTGACGAAGACACCAAGGATCAGGTCCGACACTCCACCCGCCACCGCATAGGCCAGCAGCAGGCAGGCGAGAGGAATGCCGACACCAAGCAGATACGGGCCAAGGGCGGCAAAGAGTTCGCGCAGACGACCAGACGCCGCGCCGCGCCCCATCCTCCACTCGCTCGCGATGATGGCCGCCATGATCAGGGCAACCGGCACCACCAGTCGCACGACTTCGCGATTGCCGACCCGGGCCACGACGACGGCGAGCCCCAGTCCGATGGTGGCCATGGCTGCCGTGAACGCGAGCTGGAACCACCGGAGCGACTTTGTCGCGCCGATCTCCGGGATCGACCGGCGGCTGGTGGCCAACAGCGCGAGGCCCCCCCCCGCGATGCAGAAGACACCCGACAGCTTGAACAGGAAGGCGATGCCTCCGGCGGCTCCCGCGAGGAC